>NZ_JBSGDY010000210.1:0-9051 GCF_053602615.1 Micromonospora sp. NPDC004336 | reverse complement strand
CCGGGGGCCCGGCCCCCGCCGGCCGGGTCCGCGTCGGACCGGCCGGCGACAGCCGGGTCCGTGCCGGCCGGGTCCGTGCCGGCCGGGTCCGTGCCGGCCGGGTCCATGCCGGCCGGATTGCCGGGCCGGCGGGCGAGGACCAGCCAGGCGGGCGCCAGGTCGGCGGCGCGGCCGGCGTGCAGGGCGTCGACCGCGAGCCGGGCCGGGTCCTGGAGCACGGCGCCCCGGGCGGCGGTGCCGGAGCACGCCCCGTGCAGCACCGCGTCGAGGAGCCCGGAGGTGGTCCGGCGGGCCAGCGCGTCCGCGTCGACCAGCGCGGTCGGCGTCACCGGCTGCGGGTACGCGGCGAAGCAGGCGTCCGCGCGCAGCCCCAGGGCGTCCAGCCGGCCGCGCAGCTGCTCCGGGTTGGCCGGGCGGTCCGCGTCCAGCACCCCGCCGATCGCCCAGGCGGCGTCGTCGCGCCGGGCGTACCAGGGGGAGGCGGCGACGAGCCGGTGCAGGCCGAGCGGGTTGTCCAGGCGCAGCAGCAGCGTGCCGCCGGGGCGCAGCGCCGCCGCCAGCCGGTCCAGCACGCCGGCCCAGCCGAGCCGGACGCCCTCCACCGACTCGACCGCGTCCAGGCCGGCGCCGGCGATCACCACGTCGTACCGCTCGTCGGCCGGCAGGCCGGCCGGGCCGGCCACCACGACGCGCGCGGCGCGGTCGGCGAGGGCGACCGCGTCGGAGTGGCTGCGCAGCAGGCAGGTCACCTCGGCGTGGGCCAGCCGGTCGAGCAGCGCGGGGTCGTGCGGGCCGGCCAGCAGCACCCGGGCGCCGGCGGGCACGACGTGGGCGGCCAGCGCCGCCAGCGGCCCGCCCTCGGCCAGGCGCTCCTCGGGCAGGTCGGACCAGGCCAGCATCTCCCCGCCCGGCAGCGCGATCCGGGGCGCCGTCTCAGTGGTCAACTCGTCTCCTCCTGGAGGTCCGCCCAGCCGAGCAGCTCGCGCAGCTCGGCGGGCGTGCAGCGGTGGTCGGTGCCCAGCTCCGCGCGGGCGATCTCCACGGCGGCGGGCAGGTCCACCCGCTCGCCGTGCAGCTCCGGCCACTGGCGGCGGATCCGGGCGGTCCCGCCGAAGGTGGGGTCCTCGTCCGCGAGCACCATCGGGTCGCCGTAGACGGCGGGCTCGCAGCCCGCCGCGATGCCGTAGAAGATGGCGCTGGTCAGCCGGTTCGACGCCACCCGGCGGTGCCGGCGCAGCTCGGTGAGCTGCCGGTCGAGGAAGAGCGGGTCGGTGTCCTTCCACCAGTGGCCGCGGTAGCCGTGGCAGATGACCCGGAAGCCGGCGTTCTCGTAGAGCCGGCGCACGCGGCGCATGCCGTACTCGTGCCAGTAGAGGCAGACGGTGACCGGGCCGGGCTCGGTGTCCCGGATGCGGGCGATCAGCTCCCGGTGGTCGCCCCGCACGTGCTGGCCCTCCCAGCCGTGGAACGGGTACCAGATGGTGCCCTCCCGCCGCGCCGTCGGCGGCCGTTCGGGCCGCATCGCCAGCAGGTACGCGAACGGCGCGCCGATGACGGTGACGTTGCGCCGCCCCACCGACCAGGCCCGCCGCCGCGTCTGCTCCGACCAGAGCAGGCTCGGGGTCCGCTCCGCGTACGGGTGGCCGGGGGCGAGGCCGTCGCCGATGTTCCAGCCGTGCTGGACGTACCCGTTGATCCGGGGCGGGTGGCCGTCGCCCAGCCCGGCGTAGCGGGCCAGCACGTGGGCGTGGCCGTAGAAGTGGTTCGCGTGGTGCATCGGGTCCCCTCAGGCGGCGGCGGATCGCGCCGTGGCGGCGCGCAGCGCCGTGCCGAGGGCGTCGACGACGCGCTCCTGGTCGGCCTCGGTGAGGTCCGGGAAGAGCGGCAGGGACAGCTGCTGGGCGTAGAACGACTCGGCCACCGGGCAGGATCCGCGCCGGTAGCCGAGGTCGGCGAAGGCCGGGTGCCAGTGCGCCGGGAGGTAGTTGACCTGCACCCCGATGCCGGCGGCGCGCATCCGGTCGTACACCTCGCGGCGCCGCCCGTCGAGCACCCGGATCGGGTAGAGGTGCCACGCCGGGGCGGCCCAGGAGCGCCGGCCCGGGGTCAGCACGCCCGGCAGGTCGGCCAGCGCCTCGTCGTAGCGGGCGACCAGGCGGGCCCGCGCGGCGAGGAAGTCGCCGAGCCGGCGCAACTGGCTGCGGCCCAGCGCGCAGAGCACGTCGGGCAGCCGGTAGTTGAGCCCGAACTCGTGCACCTCCTGGTGCCAGCCGCCCTCGTCCGGCCAGCGCTGCTCGTCGCGCTCCCGCACCAGGCCGATGTTGCGGAACCGGCGGGCCCGCCTGAGCAGGTGCGGGTCGGTGGCGGCGACCGCGCCGCCCTCGGCGGTGGTGAGGTTCTTCGTCGGGAAGAACGAGAACGTCGTCAGGTCGGCCAGCGAGCCGACCGGCCGCCCCCGGTAGGTGGCGCCGATCGAGTGCGCGGCGTCGGCGAGCAGCAGCGCGTCCGTGCCGGCCGTGGCGGCCCGCAGCGCGTCGTAGTCGGCCGGGTGGCCGGCGTAGTCCACGGCGGACACCACGCGGGTCCGGCTGGTCGTGGCCGCCGCGACCGCCGCCGGGTCGAGGGTGAACGTCTCCTCCTCGACGTCGGCGAAGACGATCTTCGCGCCGAGGGCGACGGCGCTGCTGGCGGTCGCCACGAACGTCATCGGCGGCACGATCACCTCGTCGCCGGGGCCGACGCCGGCCGCCGCGTACGCCACGTGCAGCGCCGCCGTGCCGTTGGAGACCGCCGCGCAGCCGGCGCCGCCGGTCCAGCGCGCCAGGTCGGCCTCGAAGCCGTCGACCTGCGGGCCGGTGGTGAGCCAGTCGCTGCGCAGGGCGGCGACCACGGCGGCGACGTCGTCGTCGGTCACCGACTGCCGGCCGTACGGGAGCAGCCCCGTCATGCGGTGACGCCGAGCATGTCGCGCAGCCGCTGGACGCTGAGCCACTCGTCGTTGCTGTCCGACTGGTACGCGAACCCGTCCGGCACCGGCTCGCAGCCGACGGGCGGCTGGTAGCCCCAGGTCGCGATGGTCGGCTGCACGATGAACCGGTCCTTGGCGCGCAGCGTCCGGCGGCTGTCGTCCGGCGCGATCATCTCCTCGTGCAGCTTCTCGCCGGGGCGGATGCCGACCTCGTGCGTGGTGGCGTCCGGGGCGACCGCCTCGACCAGGTCGAGGATGCGCATGCTCGGGATCCGCGGGACGAACAGCTCGCCGCCCTGCATCTGGTCGAACGAGTCCATGACGAAGTGGACGGCCTGCTCCAGGGTGATCCAGAACCGGGTCATCCGCTTGTCGGTGACGGGCAGACTCCTGCCCTCGGCGGCCAGCCGGCGGAACAGCGGGACGACGGAGCCGCGACTGCCGACCACGTTGCCGTAGCGGACGACCGCGAACCGGGTCGGGTGCTGCGCGGCGTAGTGGTTGGCCGAGATGAACAGCTTGTCGCCGACCAGCTTCGTCGCGCCGTACAGGTTGATCGGGCTGGACGCCTTGTCGGTGGAGAGGGCGATGACCTTCCTGACGCCGGCCTCGATCGCCGCGTCGACCACGTGCTGGGAACCGGTGATGTTGGTGGCGATGAACTCCGACGGGTTGTACTCGGCGGTGTCCACCTGCTTGAGCGCGGCGGCGTGCACCACGTGGTCGACCCCGTGCATCGCGCGGGTGAGCCGGTGCCGGTCCCGGACGTCGCCGATGAACCAGCGCAGCCGCGGGTCGTCGCCGAGCTGCTGGCGCAGCTCGTACTGCTTGAGTTCGTCGCGGGAGAACACCACCACCCGGGCCGGGTCCGCCTCGCTGAGGACGTGCCGGAGGAAGGTCCTGCCGAAGGAGCCGGTCCCACCCGTGATCAGAATGGAAGACCCATTCAACTCGCTCAATTGGTGCTCCCATGGTCGTGGTCGTTTCCTTGGCGACCTCGCCGGGCCGGCCGGATCGAGACGCTAGACCGGTCGGGTTAACTCCCCGACGCCCTCCGGTGAACGCTCGCCTCGCGTGGAGTGAATGCGGAATGCCTTGCAGGCAAACACTTTTCGCCTGCTCAGGGCCAGGTTGAAGACCCTTTCACCTCGGCTACACTCGGCCCGCACGTCGAGGCGTGCGGACCAGACACGGAGGAAAAATCGGTGGAACTTGAGCGGCTGAGAGTCGTCTTCCGCGCGGCACTGGAACTGTCCGACGACGCCGTTGTGGACGGTCTCGAATATCGCGGAATCGAGAATTGGGACTCGCTCGCGCACATGTCGCTGGTGGCCGCCGTCGAGGACGAGTTCGGCGTCATGCTGGACACCGACGAAGTGATCGACCTGAGTTCCTTCGACCGCGCGCGGCAGATCCTGGAGAAGCACGGTGTCACCCTCACCGACTGACGCCGGCGAGGACGTGCCCGCCCGCCGGGTCCTCGTCACCGGGTCGACCCGGGGCATCGGCCGGGCCGTCGCCCGGCTGCTCGCCGAGCGGGGCTGGGCGGTCGCGGTGCACGGCCGGTCGCCCGGCTCCGCCGACGAGGTGGCCGCCGGCCTGCCCGGCGGGCCGCACCTGGCGGTGCACGGCGACGTGGCCGAGCCCGACCAGGTCCGGGCGGCGATGCGCACAATCTTCGCGCGCTGGCGCGGCCTGGACGCGCTGGTCGTCAACGCCGGCACGCACGAGGCGGGGCTGCTCGGCTCGGTCCCGGACGAGACGGTGACCCGGTTGTTCGCGGTCAACGCGGCCGGCGCCGCGCACACCCTGCAACAGGGGTCCCGCCTGCTCCGCCGGGGCGACCGGCCGGCGGTGGTGCTCACCGCCTCGCTGGTCGGCTCGGCGGGCGCCGCCGGCCAGGCCGTCTACGCGGCGAGCAAGGCCGCCGTCGAGGGGCTCACCCGGTCCGCCGCCAAGGAACTCGGACCGGCCGGCATCCGGGTGAACGCGGTCGCCCCGGGCTTCGTCCGCACCGACCTGCTGACCGGCCTCGACGAGCCGGGCCGGCGGGCCCGCGCGGAGGCCACGCCGCTGCGCCGGCTCGGCGAGCCGGCGGAGGTGGCGGAGGTGGTCGCGTTCCTGCTCTCCCCGGCCGCGGCCTTCGTCACCGGTCAGGTGGTCGGCGTGGACGGCGGGCTGACCCTGTGACCGGCCCGTCGCCCGCCGACCGGGCCGCGCCGCCGCACGCCGCCGCGCCCTTCGTCCCGCATTCCGACCGGGCCGCGCCGCCGCACGCCGCCGCGTCCTTGCTGGCGCATCCCCACCGGGCCGCGCCGCCGCATTCCGACGGGCCCTTCGTGCCGCATCCCGACGCCCGACTGGTGGACGCGGCGACCGGGCGGCAGGTCGGGGGCGCGGAACTGGCCACCCGGGTCGCCGACCTCGCCGCCCTGCTCGACCGGGAACCGCCGGGCGTCGTCCTCGCCGCCGCCCCCGCCGAGATCGACGCGGTGCTGCGGATCCTCGCGGCCTGGCAGGCCGGCCGCCCGGTCGCGCTGGTCGACCCGCAGGTGACGCCGGGCGCGCTGCGCGAACTGGTCGACAGGTTCCGCCCCGCCGTGCTGCTCACCGGCCCGGAGCCGGTCGACGGCCACGAGCCGGCCCCGATCGGCCTCGGCGCGGCGTGGCGGCGCACCGGGCCCGCCGGGCCCACGCCCCACCCCGACCTGGCGCTGCTGCTCACCACCTCCGGCTCGACGGGCAACCCGAAACTCGTCCGGCTCTCCCGCGCGGCGGTGCGGGCCAACGCGGCGGCCATCGCCACCGCGCTGGGCATCGACGGCGACGAGGTGGCGCCGACCACCCTGCCGCTGCACTACACGTACGGGCTGTCGGTGCTCACCAGTCACCTGCACGCCGGCGCCACCGTGCTGCTGGAGCGCTCCGGCCTGACCTCCCGCGAGTTCTGGACGGCCGTCGATCGGCACCGGGCCACCTCCCTGGCCGCCGTGCCCTACCAGTACGAGATGCTGCGGCGGCTGCGCTTCGACCCGGCCCGGCACGACCGGCTGCGTACCCTCACCCAGGCCGGCGGCCGGCTGCATCCGGAGCTGGTGGCCGACTTCCACGCCCGGATGGCCAAGGTGGCCGGCCGCCTCTTCGTCATGTACGGGCAGACCGAGGCGACCGCCCGGATGACGGTGCTGCCGCCCGACCGGCTGCCGGAGAAGCTCGGCTCGGTCGGGCCGCCGGTGCCCGGCGGGGCGCTGTCGGTGCGCGCCGACGACGGCACGGAGACGACCGCGCCGGGGCCGACCGGCGAGATCGTCTACCGGGGACCCAACGTGATGATGGGTTACGCCGAGACCGCGGCCGACCTCGCCCGCCCCGACGAGCTGGGCGGGGTGCTCGCCACCGGCGACCTGGGCCGGCTGGACGAGGACGGCTTCCTGCACGTCACCGGCCGGCTCAAGCGGATCGCCAAGGTCTTCGGCGTCCGGGTCAACCTCGACGACGTGGAACGCTCGCTCGGCCACCACGGGCCCGTCGCCGCGATCGCCGGCGCGGACCGGCTGGTGGTGGTGGCCGAGGGCGCCGACGCCGACCGGCTGGCCCGGATCCGCGCCGAGGTGGCGCAGGCGCTGGGCACCCACTCCTCGGGCGTCCAGGTGCGCGGCGTGGACGCCCTGCCGCTGACGGCGACCGGCAAGCCCGACTACCGCGCGCTGGAGGCACAGTGCTGACCGACGTGTTCACGCTCACCCAGCCCGAGAAGGAGGAGCGGCTCCGCGCCGAGCTGGCCGGGCTGCTGGCCCACCACCGGCGGCACTGCCCGCCGTACGCCCGGATCCTGGACGCCCTGGGCGGCGCGGACGGCGACGCCGCGACGCTGGCCGACCTGCCGTGGCTGCCGGTGCGGCTGTTCAAGACCCGCAAGCTGTCCAGCGTGCCCGACGACGAGGTGATCCGGGTGCTCACCTCCAGCGGCACCACGGGCGAGGTCAGCCGGATCCACCTGGACAGGGCGGCGGCGGCCACCCAGTCCCGGATGCTGGCCCGCACGCTGGGGGCGGTGCTGGGCCCGCGCCGGCTGCCGATGGTGGTGGTGGACCGGGCCGGCGTGGTCGGCGACCGGCGCTCCTACTCCGCCCGGGGGGCGGGCGCGCTCGGCATGGTGAACTTCGGCCGCGACCACCTGTGGCTGCTCGACGCCGACGACCGGCCGGACGTGGCCGCGCTCAAGGACTTCCTGGCCCGCCACGGCGACGCGCCGTTCCTGGTCTTCGGCTTCACCTTCATGGTGTGGCGCTTTCTCTACGAGGTGGCCCGCGACCACGGCCTCGACCTGTCCCGGGGGATCCTGGTGCACTCCGGCGGCTGGAAGAAGCTCGCCGACCGGGCCGTCGACAACGCCGAGTTCCGGCGCCGGCTCCGCGCGGACACCGGCCTGGAACGGATCCACAACTTCTACGGCATGGTCGAGCAGATCGGCACGGTCTTCCTGGAGGGGCCCGACGGCGGCTCCCTCTACTGCCCGGACTTCGCCGACGTCATCGTCCGCGACCCGGTCACCTGGGCGGAGGCCCCGGTCGGCACGCCGGGCGTGATCGAGGTGCTCAGCACCCTGCCCACCTCGTACCCGGGCAACGTGCTGCTCACCGAGGACCTCGGCGTCGTGCACGGGATCGACGACGGGCACTGGCCGGGCAAACGGTTCAGCGTCCTGGGCCGGCTGCCCCGCGCCGAGGCTCGTGGTTGCAGCGACACCTACGTCGGAGGTCGGGCATGACGGTACGGATGCGCTTCCCCGCCGGGCCCGAGGTGCCGGTGGACGACCTGCTGCCCCCGGCCGCCGACCCGCCGCTGACCGTCGGCGACGAGCGGATCGTGGACTTCCTGACCTCGGTCTCCCGGCGGCTGCTGGCCCCGGCGCTGGCCCGCCGCCACCCGGAGCTGGGCTCGCTCGGCTTCTTCCTGCGCCGCCGGGAGCTGGTACGCGGCGTGGAGCGGCTGCACGCCGGGCTCGACGACGGCGTGCTCGCCTTCCCCCGGGGCGTGGCGTTCCACATCCCGCCCGCCAACGTGGACACCGTCTTCGTCTACTCCTGGGCGCTGTCCGCGCTGGCCGGCAACACCAACGTCGTGCGGATCTCGCTTCGCTCGGCGGCGGCCGCCGACGCCATCCTGGACGTGCTCAACGACAGCCTGGACGCCGCCGACCCGGTCGTGGCCCGTACCCAGCGCATGGTCACCTACGGCCACGACGACGCGGTGACCGCCCGGCTCAGCGCCGGCTGCGACGTGCGGGTCGTCTGGGGCGGGGACCGGGCGGTGACCGCCGTGCGCCGGCACCCGCTGGCCCCCGCCGCCCGCGACCTCACCTTCCCCGACCGGTCGTCCTTCGCGGCCCTGTCGGTGGCCGGCTGGGAGGCCGCCCCGCCCGCCGCGCGGCGCGACGCCGTGGCCCGCTTCGCCAACGACGCCTACTGGTTCGACCAGGCGGCCTGCTCGTCGCCCCGGGCGGTGTTCCTCGTCGGCGACGCCCGCCGGGCCGACGCCGTCCGCGCCGAGTTCGTCGCCCTGCTCGGCGTGGCCGTACGGGAGCGGGGCTTCGACGTGGACGCGGCGATGGCGGTGGAGAAGCGGGTCGGCGCGTACGGGCTGGCCGCCGACGGGGGAGTCACCCGGATGACGTTCCACGACAACCTCGTCGCAACGCTGGAGCTGGACGGGCCGGCGGTGACGCCCCGGGAGTGGCTCGGCGCCGGCACGTTCGGCTTCGTCACCCTGGCGGAGCTGGCGGAGCTGGCGCCGTTCGTGCGCCGCCGGGACCAGACGCTCACCCACTTCGGCTTCGCCCGCGCCGAGCTGGTCGATCTCGCCCGGCGGCTCGGCGGCCGGGGCATCGACCGGATCGTGCCGTTCGGCGCGGCGCTGACCTTCGCGCCGGTCTGGGACGGTCACGACCTGCTCCGCGAGTTCGTCCGGCTGGTCACGGTCGCCGACTGACGCGCCGGAGTAGGCCCGGTCCGACCGACGCGCGCGAGGGGGCCCGGTCCGACCGACGCGCCGAAGGGGGCCCGGTCCGCGCGGGGCGGGGC
>NZ_JBSGDY010000209.1:0-9256 GCF_053602615.1 Micromonospora sp. NPDC004336 | reverse complement strand
GTGGGCGGTCCTAGGCTGACGGCGACCTTTCGTGAAGGGAGCCCGATGACGGTGGACCTCGACGGGCGCGAGGCGCTCGCGCTGCGGATGACCAGAGCCGGCGCGGCCCGGTCGCGGACCTGGGACCTCACGATCCTCGGCACCTCGGACACCCACGGCAACGTCTACAACTGGGACTATTACAAGGACGCCGAGTACGACGACAGCAAGCAGAACGACGTCGGCGTCGCCAAGCTGGCCACCCTGGTCAACCAGATCCGCGCGGAGCGACGCGGCAGGGCGACGCTGGTGATCGACGCCGGCGACACCATCCAGGGCACGCCGCTGGCCACCTTCTACGCCAAGCAGGAGCCGATCACCACCACCGGCGCGACGCACCCCATGGCCAATGCCATGAACGTGCTCGGGTACGACGCGGTGACGCTGGGCAACCACGAGTTCAACTACGGCCTGCCCCTGCTGGCCAGGTGGATCTCGCAGCTCGGCTTCCCGGCCCTGGCCGCGAACGCCGTCAACGCCGCCACCGGCAAGCCGGCCTTCCTGCCGTTCGTCATCAAGAAGGTCGACGTCGGCTTCGCCGCGCCGCCGCTGCGGGTCGGCATCCTCGGCCTGACCAACCCCGGCAGCGCCATCTGGGACAGGGCCAACGTCGAGGGCAAGCTGCGGTTCGACGACATGATCGACACGGCGCGGAAGTACGTGCCGATCATGCGGGAGCGCGGCGCCGACATCGTGCTGATCTCCGCCCACGGCGGCGACAGCGGCACCTCCAGCTACGGGCCGGAACTGCCGATCGAGAACCCGACGGCGCTGATCGCCGAGCAGGTCCGCGACATCGACGCGATCCTCTTCGGCCACGCCCACGCCGAGGTCGCCGAGAAGTTCGTGACCAACAGCGAGACCGGCCAGCGGGTACTCCTCACCGAGCCGTCGAAGTGGGGCCAGCGACTGAGCCGGATGGACTTCACCCTGGTCCGCGAGAAGGGCCGGTGGAAGATCACCGACAAGTCCGCCGCCCTGCTCAACACCAACACCGTCGTCGAGGACCCGAAGGTCCTGGCCGCCGTACGGGCGCAGCACCAGAAGACCGTCGCGTACGTCAACCAGGTGGTGGCGCGCTCCACCGTCGAGCTGTCGGCGGCCGAGAGCCGGTACCGGGACACCCCGATCCTGGACTTCATCAACCACGTCCAGACCGAGGTGGTCGGCAAGGCGCTCGCCGGCACGTCGTACGCGGCCCTGCCGGTGCTGTCGATCGCGGCGCCGTTCAGCCGCACGGCGGTCTTCCCCGCCGGCGACGTGAAGATCCGCGACGTGGCGGGGCTGTACGTCTTCGACAACACCCTCGAGGCCGTCGTGCTCAGCGGAGCCGAGGTGCGCACCTACCTGGAGCACTCGGCGAAGTACTTCCGGACCCTCGCCCCCGGTGCGCCGGTGGACACCGAGAAGATCAGCGACCCGGCGGTGCAGGACTACAACTACGACGTCATCTCCGGCCTGGACTACGACATCGACATCTCCCGGCCTTCCGGCCATCGCATCACCCGCCTGGTGCTGCCCGGCACCGACACGCCGGTGGCGGACAACGCGCAGTTCGTGGTGGCGGTGAACAACTACCGCCGCAGCGGCGGCGGCAACTTCCCCGGCATCGTGAAGACCCAGGTCTACAACGAGCAGCAGGAGATCCGCCAGCTGCTGATCGACTGGGCGCAGGCCCGGGGCGTGATCGACCCGGCCGACTTCTACCAGCCGAACTGGAGGCTGGTGCGCGAGGGCGTGCCGGTCTTCTGACCGACGATCACCGGACGGGCCGTGGGCGGATCGCCCGCGGCCCGTCCGCGTACCGGCCCGGTGTTCGCGAGCCTCGTGGCAGTGCCGCGCTTCAGGTCGGGCCCGTCACCACCCCTAGGGCATCCTAGGATCCTGGATCGCTACTGGGTCCCGGCCGGTCGCGTCGGCGGTCAGGACGGCAGCTTCGCCCTCGGGGTCGGCAGCCGGTCCAGCAGCGCGAGGGCCGCCCGCACCGGGGCGCGGCCCAGCGTCTCGTCGAAGCTCGCCCGCCCCTGGCAGAACCGGACGAACATCCGCCAGCCCGGCGGGGTCGCCAGCAGCGCGTGGAACACCTCCGGCCGCTTCGCGAACACGTCGAGCAGGCGGTGTCCGGCCCGCATCGACGGCACCAGGTCCCGCCGCACCGCGCGCTCGTACCCGGCCAGGTCGTCGGCCGCCACCGCGGCTCCGGCCAGCTCGCCGGAGCGCAGCGCGTAGCTGATCCCCTCCCGGCTCCACGGCTCCAGCAGCCCCGCCGCGTCGCCCGCCACGAGCACCCGGCCCCGGCGCAGGGGCGAGTCGTCGGCGCGGCAGCGGGTCAGGTGCCCCGAGTCGTGCGCCGGCTCCACCCCGGACAGACCCAGCCGGTCGACGAACGCCCGCAGGTAGGCCCGCGTCCGCTCCCCCTCGCCCCGGGCGGCGATCACGCCGACCGTGAGCCGGTCGCCCTTCGGGAAGACCCAGGCGTACGAGCCGGGCAGCGGTCCCCAGTCCAGCAGCACCCGGCCCCGCCAGCGGTCCTGCTCCGCCGGCGACACCGGCAACTCCAGCTCCAGCCCCAGGTCGACCTGGCGGTGCCGGACCCCGACGTGCCGGGCGGTCACCCCCGAGGAGCCGTCCGCCCCGACCACGGCCCGCGCGTGCACCGGCTCCCCGTCGGCCAGCCGCAGGCGTACGACCTCGGGGTCCTGCTCCAGGGCGCGGACCGCGGCGCGCTCGCGGACCTCGGCCCCGGCGGCGACCGCGGCGGCGCGCAGCCGGTCGTCGAACTCCTCGCGGCGCACCATCGTCACGAGCGGGCCGCCGGCGTGCCGCCGGGTGAACCGGCGTCGCCCGTCCCGGGTGAACGTGACCCGGTCGACCCGGTCGTGGGCGGGCACCTCGATCCGCTCCCCCACCGCCGCCAGCGAGGTGCCGATGAGGCCGCCCCCGCAGGTCTTGTAACGGGGATGGGCGGCGCGTTCCAACACGAGGGTGCGCAGGCCAGCGCGGGCGGCGGCATGAGCGGCGGAGAGGCCGGCCGGGCCGGCGCCGACGACGGCGAGATCCCAGATGATCACCGGTGCAGCGTATGTCAGGCGGCCCGTTCCCGGCGGCGCCGGCGCGGGCCGACCACCGCCCGATCGGGTGGGCATCTTCGCTCGGCCACGGGGTAACCGCGCGGCGCGACCGCCCGCGGGGCGGGCAAGGCGAAGGAGGGGACATCATGCGGCAGGTGCAACTGTCGGAGGTCGAGGAACGGGTGTACGACGCCGTCGCGGCACTGGAGGCGCGCGGGCAGGTGCCGTACCCGGACATGATCGCCGAGGAGGCGGGCCTGACCGAGGAGCAGCTGCACGCGCCGCTGCACCTGCTCACCGAGAAGAACCTGCTGCACCGCGAGGACTCGCCGATGGCCGGCCTGGACTTCGGCCCCCGGTTCTGCGCCCGCCAGATGGCGTGAGCCGGCGGGCGCGCCGCGACGATTCGCCTCCCGGGGGCCGGGGTAGCGGACAGCGATGCCCGGTCGCCGGTCCACGGGAGGCACGATGAGTCCGGCGCGTACGCCACGACCGGTCGACGCCACCGCGTCGCCGGACGACCGACGGCGCTGGCAGGCCCTCGGAGTCGGGCTGGTCGCCGCGTTCATGACCCTGCTCGACGTGAGCATCGTCAACGTCGCCGTCCCGTCGATGGACCGCGCCCTCGGCGCCTCCCCCAGCGACGTGCAGTGGGTGCTCTCCGGGTACGCCCTCACGTTCGGGCTGGTACTGGTCTCCGCCGGGCGCTTCGGCGACGCACGCGGCCGGCGGACCGCGTTCGTCTTCGGCATCGCGCTGTTCACGCTCGCCAGCGCGCTCGCCGGCCTGGCGGCCTCCCCCGCGTGGCTGGTCGCGGCACGGCTGCTCCAGGGCGCCGCCGCCGGGGTGGTCAACCCGCAGGTCACCGGCCTGATCCAGGAGCTCTTCCAGGGCCCCGAACGGGCCCGCCCCTTCGGCCTGCTCGGCGCCACCATCGGCGTCTCCACCGCGGTCGGGCCGCTGCTCGGCGGCCTGCTGATCGCCATCGGCGGCGCGGAGCACGGCTGGCGGTGGGTGTTCTTCGTCAACGTGCCCGTCGGGATCGCGGCGGTCGTCCTCGGCTGGCGGCTGCTTCCCGCCCGCCCGGCACGCCCGACCGACCGCCGGCGGCTGGACCCCGTCGGGGTGCTGCTGCTCGGGGCCGGCGTGCTGCTGGTGCTGCTGCCGCTGGTCCAGCAGCAGTGGCAGAGCCGCGCCAAGTGGCTGCTCGTACCGGCCGGGCTCGTCGCGCTGGCCGGCTTCTGGGGCTGGGAGCGGTGGTACGCCCGCCGCCGGGAGCCGCTGTTCGACCTGCGCCTGTTCGGCTTCCGGTCGTACGCCCTCGGGTCGCTGATCGCGCTGGTCTACTTCGGCGGGTTCACCGCGATCTTCTTCATCTTCACGCTGTACCTGCAGAACGGTCTCGGCTACAGCGCGCTGGTCGCCGGCCTGGCCATCACCCCGTTCGCCCTGGGCTCGGCCGCGGCGTCCGCGCTCGGCGGCCGGATCGTCAACCGCTTCGGCCGGCCGCTGGTCGCGGTCGGGCTGCTCACCGTGGTGGTCGGGCTCGTCGCGGTGGTCGGCGTGCTCGAACTGGCGTCGCCCGACGCGAGCGTGCCGTGGCTGACCGCCGCGCCGCTGCTGCTCGCCGGGCTGGGCAGCGGCCTGGTGATCGCCCCGAACCAGACGCTCACGCTGTCGCAGGTGCCGGTGCCGCAGGCGGGCAGCGGCGCGGGCATGCTGCAGACCGGTCAGCGCATCGGCTCCGCGGCCGGCATCGCGGCCGTCGGTTCGGTCTTCTTCTCCGCGCTGGCCGGCAGCGACGGCGACTACTCGCTGGCGTTCCGGCACTCGCTGCTGCTGGCCGCCGCCGTCATCGGCCTGGCGCTGATCGCCGCCCTGGTGGACGTCGCCCTCGGCCACCGCCGCTGACCGCCGCCCGCTCTGTCGCCGGATTCCGGAGACGCCGCTGGCCGGCACCCCGTGCGGGGTACCGGCCGGCGGTCGTTTCCGCGTGTTGTCAGCTGTTCCAGTGCTCGGCGACGAGGTCGGCGGCCTGCTGCTCCCACTGGGCGTAGTGGTCCGGGTAGGCCGACACCTGCACCGTCTGCGCGGCCTTCGTCAGCGGCATGTCCTGCCACCCGTCGACCTGCTTCAGGCCCTTCAGGAAGGCGGTGGTCGAGTATTCGGGGTCGGTGATCTGCTCCACCGTGCCCCACCCGCTGGACGGGCGCTGCTGGAACAGGCCCTGCGAGTCGTGGTCGTTGCGCTCACCCAGGTGACCCAGGTTCTCCAGCTTCGACTCCTGCAACGCGGTGGCGATCGACACGACGGCGGCGCGCTCGTCCATGCCGGCCTTCTTCGTCGCCGCGATGATGGCCTTGACGTTGGCGACCTGCTCGTCGGACAGGTCGATGCGCGACTGCGTGCCCTGCACGCCGTGCGGGATCAGCTTGGCCTTGTCCACGCCCTGCTTGTCCGCCACCGCCACGGCGGTGATCGGGGCAGCGGCCTCGACCGGGGTGGCGTGGGCGGCGGCCGGACCGGCGAACACACCACCGGCGAAGGCCAGACCAGCGATACCCAGAACGCTCTTACGCATGATCGTGTTCACGATGGGCTCCATTCGGGGGTAGACACCCACGGCCGAAAGGGGGTCGGCAACAACGGGTGCAAGCACCGTCCGGCGCTCAAGAGGAACTCGGGGGGATCCGGCAATGGTGTGCCGGGAAGAATCAGACCGGCCTCGCGTGGGCCGGAGGGGTGGCCCGATGGTGCGGGGCGGGGGACGCCCTCGCGTCGGCCGGACCATGTGTAACGACCACCGGCCCGCCATCATTCCGGGCCCCGGCACCCCGGCCCGCAGGCGGTGACGTGCCCTTGCTCGGCCGTACGCAGGGTGTAACGACCCCGGCCCGGCCAGGATTCCGGGCCCACGATGCCCCCGGTCACACCCCGAAACCGGACAGGCGACACCAGACGACTCAATCCGGCCGCCCGCCGCCATCGGGTCGGCACGCGACGGGAAGTGTCCCACAGGTGGGGCAGCTCGACAGCGCCTCACGAGACCCACCTGCCCTCAATGCCCACGGCCCGACGCCGGCACCATCCGTGAACCGGACGACGGTCACAGTCCGTATCCCGGGACGATTCGCGGGTAAGCGGACGCGGGGTGATACCAACGGTGCTACCAGTCAGTAGCGAAGGGACGTATCGGTATGCCGGAGAGCGTGGAGACGGTGTTCGCCAGCGTGGTCGGCCGCAATCCGGGAGAACCGGAGTTCCATCAGGCGGTACGCGAGGTGCTGGAGAGCATCGGCCCGGCGCTGGCCCGGCACCCCGAGTACGCCGAGGCACGGATCGTCGAGCGGATCTGCGAGCCGGAACGGCAGGTCATCTTCCGGGTGCCGTGGGAGGACGACCACGGCCGGATCCACGTGAACCGGGGCTTCCGGGTGGAGTTCAACAGCGCCCTCGGCCCCTTCAAGGGCGGGCTGCGGTTCCACCCGTCGGTGTACCTCGGGATCGTGAAGTTCCTCGGCTTCGAGCAGATCTTCAAGAACGCCCTGACCGGGCTGCCGATCGGCGGCGGCAAGGGCGGCGCCGACTTCGACCCCAAGGGGCGCTCCGACCGCGAGGTGATGCGGTTCTGCCAGAGCTTCATGACCGAGCTGTACCGGCACATCGGCGCGGACACCGACGTGCCGGCCGGGGACATCGGCGTTGGCGCCCGGGAGATCGGTTACCTGTTCGGCCAGTACAAGCGGATCACCAACCGGTACGAGTCGGGCGTCCTCACGGGCAAGGGGCTGGCGTACGGGGGCGCGCAGGTGCGCCGGGAGGCCACCGGCTACGGGGCGGTCTTCTTCGCCGACGAGATGCTCCGGCAGGCCGGCGACAGCCTGGACGGCAAGCGGGTGGTGGTGTCCGGCTCCGGCAACGTCGCGATCTACGCGATCGAGAAGGTGCACCAGCTCGGCGGGAAGGTCGTCGCCTGCTCCGACTCGACCGGCTACGTGCTGGACGAGAAGGGCATCGACCTCGATCTGCTGCGGGAGTTGAAGGAGCAGCGCCGGGCCCGCCTGGAGGACTACGCGCAGCACGTGCCGCACGCGGTGGCGGTCTCCGGCCGTACCGTCTGGGAGGTGCCCTGCCAGTTGGCGCTGCCGTGCGCGACGCAGAACGAGATCGGCGGCGCGGAGGCCGCGGCGCTCGTGGCCGGCGGGTGCGTCGCGGTGGTGGAGGGCGCGAACATGCCGACCACGCCGGAGGCGGTGCGGATCCTGGGCCGGGCCGGGGTGCGGTTCGCGCCGGGCAAGGCGGCAAATGCCGGCGGGGTGGCGGTGAGCGCCCTGGAGATGCAGCAGAACGCCGCCCGGGACTCGTGGACCTTCGCCGCGTCGGAGGAGCGCCTGCGGGAGATCATGCGCAACATCCACGACCGGTGCTGGGCGACCGCCGAGGAGTACGGGCTGCCCGGCGACTACGTGGCGGGGGCGAACATCGACGGGTTCCGGCGGGTGGCGGAGGCGATGCTGGCGCACGGCCTCATCTGAGCGGGCGCCCGGTCGCCATTGACACACCTCGACGGCGGGCCTACCTTCGGGGCGCTACCGGCCGGTAGGCACCCGTCCCGCCGCCACCCCTGGGCGGCCCCTCCGAGGGAGCAACGATGCCGTCCTCACCCGTGCGCGCCGCCCGCCGCCTGCTGGCCGCCGGCATCGCCCTGGCCGTCGCGGTCGGGCTCGCCGGCGCCGCGCCGGCCTCCGCCGCCACCGACCGCCACTCCGACGGTACGCAGCCGCTGCCCGGCTACACCATCGACAATCCGCCGCTGGCGCCGCTCGTGGTGGGCGGCGCGCCGAGCACCGTCCGGCAGGGCGTGCACCGGCATGCCGGTTTCGTCATCGAGGTGCCGGCGAGGTGGAACGGCGACCTGGTGATGTGGGCGCACGGCTACCGCGGCCAGGAGAAAGTGCTCTCGCCCGAGCCGCCCGGCTTCGGACTGCGGCAGCGCCTCCTGGAGCAGGGGTACGCCTGGGCGTCCTCGTCGTACGACCGCAACGGCTTCGACGTCCGCTCCGGCGTACGCGGCACCAAGGACCTGGCCGACCATTTCGCCCGGGTGGTGAAGCGTCCCCACCGCACGTACGCGGCCGGGGTGTCGATGGGCGGCTACGTCATCGCCCGCTCGCTGGAGCAGTACCCCGGCTTCTACGACGGCGCGCTGCCGATGTGCGGCGTGCTCGGCGACCACCAGCTGCTGGACTTCTTCCTGGACTACAACCTGGTCGCCCAGGCTCTCGCCGGCGTGCCGGCGTACCCGACCCCGCCGGACTACCTGAGCAACGCCGTCCCCCGCATCCAGGTGGCCCTCGGGCTGGCGGGGCTCACCCCGACCGGTCCGGACACGACCAACGCTCGTGGCAGGCAGTTGCGGGACATCACCATCGAGCGGTCCGGCGGCCCGCGTCCCGGGGCGGCGGCGTCCTTCGCGGTGTGGAAGGACTTCCTCTTCGCGATCGGTACCACCGACGGGGGCGACTCCCCCGCCGAGCGTCCCGGGCAGCTCGCCACCAACCTGTTCACCCGGTACGTCCCGAACAGCCCGGTCGACGTCGACGCCGCCGTGCAGCGGGTCGCCCCGGAGAACCCGGTCCAGCGGATCCTGCCGACCCTGACCGAGGTGCCCCGCATCGCCGGACGGCCCACCGCCCCGGTGGTCAGCCTGCACAATCTCGGCGACCTGTTCGTGCCGTTCTCCATGGAGCAGGCGTACGCCCGGGACGTGGCGAAGCACGGCCGCGGCCGGCTCGTCGTCCAGCGGGCCATCCGGGCCGCGCAGCACTGCGAGTTCACCCCGGCCGAGGCCGGCGCCGCCTGGGACGACCTGACCGCCTGGGTACGCACCGGCGCCCGTCCCGCCGGCGACCCGGTGACCGATCGGGCGGCGGTGGCCGCGCCGGACTACGGCTGCCGGTTCAGCGATCGGGCCGCGTACGCCGCCGGCGTCGGCACCCGCCGCCTCTACCCCGCCTGCTAGGACACGTCACCGTCACCTGGAGACGCCGCTGGCCGGTACCCCGTGCGGGGTACCGGCCAGCGGTCGTGTTCGCGTGTGTGTCAGCTGTTCCAGTGCTCGGCGACGAGGTCGGCGGCCTGCTGCT
>NZ_JBSGDY010000208.1:0-9284 GCF_053602615.1 Micromonospora sp. NPDC004336 | reverse complement strand
GACCACCCGGGCGGGGTGGTCGCCGGGCCGGCGGCGGTACGGCTACGTCAGGAGACGTTGAGGGCGGTGTCGTCCACGACGAACGACGTCTGGAGCGACGAGTCCTCGGTGCCGGTGAACCGCAGGGTCACGGTCTGGCCCTTGTACGCGGCCAGCGAGAACGACTTCTGGCTGTACCCCGTGGCCTTGTTCAGGTTCGAGTACGTGGCGAGGGTCGCCAGCACCGTCCCGGAGGAGTTGAGCACCTGCACGCGCAGCGTGTCGTACGCGGTGCCGGTGGTGGTCTCCGCCGAGTCGATGTGCAGCCAGAAGCTGAAGTTGTACGACGTGCACCCGGCCGGCAGGCTCACCGACTGGGCGAGCGTCTCGGTGCGGGTGGTCCCGTACCCGTTCATCCACGCGCTCCACGTGCCGGTGCGGGCCGGCTGCGCGGTGCCGTGCTGGCCGATCACGCCGGAGGTCTGCGACCAGGTGGTGGCCCCGGACTCGAAGCCGGGGTTGCCGAGCTTCTGGCCCGGGCTGGTGCAGCCGCCGCCGGTGCCGTTGACGGTCAGCGTGTAGGTGGCGCTGCGGGTGACCGAGCCGGCGCCGTTGACCGTGACCGTGTACGTGCCCGGCGGGGTGGCGGCCGTGGTGGCGACGGTGAGGGTCGAGGAGCCGCCCGCGGTCACCGAGGCCGGGCTGAACGAGGCGGTCGCCCCGCCCGGCAGGCCGGTCGCCGACAGCGTCACCGTCTGGGCCGAGCCGCTGGTCACGGCCGTCGCCACGGTGGTGGAGACCGAGCCGCCCGGGTTCACCGCGCCGGAGGTCGGCGAGAGCGAGACCGAGAAGTCGTTGCCGGTCGAGCAGGGCGCGTCGTTGCCGGCCACGTTCACCGCGGTCCAGGCCGCCTGGACGGTCCGGTACTCCGTGGAGCAGCTGCCGTACAGGTCGGTGGCGGCGCGCAGGCTGTAGGCGCGGGCGGTGTTCGCCGGGTTGCTGGTGTTCACGTACGAGGTGTTGGAGGTGAAGTACGCGTCCAGCGCCCGCCACCAGATCTTCTCGGCCTTGGCGCGGCCGATGCCGGTCACCGCCGGGGCGGAGCCGCAGATCGGCGAGGTGCCGTACGGGGTGGCCCCGGTGCCCTCGGCGAGGTTGAAGAAGAAGTGGTTGGCCACGCCGGACGAGTAGTGCACGTCCTTGTTCTTCGTGGAGGTGGACCAGCAGCTGTCGCCGGAGCCGTCCAGGGCCGGGTTGTACATGTAGCGCAGCGGCGTGCCGTCGCCGTTGATGTTGATCTTCTCGCCGACCTGGTAGTCGCCCGGGTCGGCGGGGCTGTTGGCGTAGAACTCGACCATGTTGCCGAAGATGTCGCTGGTGGCCTCGTTGAGGCCGCCGGACTCGCCGGAGTAGGTCAGGCCGCCGGGGACCACGTTCTCGGTCACGCCGTGGCTCATCTCGTGGGCGGCCACGTCGATGGAGACCAGCGGGCGGGAGTTGCCGCTGCCGTCGCCGTACGTCATCCGGGAGCCGTCCCAGAAGGCGTTGACGTAGTTGTTGCCGTAGTGCACCCGGCTGGGCACGCCCCGGCCGTCGCCGAAGATGCCGTTGCGGCCGTGCACGTTCTTGAAGTAGTCGAAGGTCCTGGCGGCGCCGTAGTGCGCGTCCACGGCGGCGGACTGCCGGTTGGAGGTGGCGCCGGTGCCCCAGGTGTTGTCGGCGTCGGTGACCGTGGTGCACGTCGACGTGCCGTTGTTCATGTCGCACGTGGAGCCGTTGCCGCGCAACGGGTCGATCATCTGGTACGTGCTGCCGGAGAGCGTGGTGTCCACGGTGACGGTGCCCGAGTAGACGCTGTTGCCCGTGCCGGCGACGGCCTCGATCTCGTCGTACGAGCCGACGACCTTGCCGGTGGTGGCGTCGGTGACGACGTGGAACCGCGACGGGGTCTGCCCGTCCGGGTGCCAGCCGGTGACGACGGTCTCCCAGGCCAGCCGCCCCTTGCCGGAGCTGGCGTCGACGAAGAGCTCCGGGGTGCCCACGGCGGTGGGCGTGCCGGAGAACTCGGCGCGGGCGGCCTTCTTCGCCGCCGCGGCGGTGACCCTGGCCGTGGTGGGCAGGGTCAGCGGGGCGTCCAGGCCGACCGAGGAGCCGGCGTAGCCGCCGTTCGGGGTCGTGTGGATGACGAAGTCACCGCCGTACACCCGCAGGCCCCGGTAGGTCCGGGTGTAGCGGGTGTGCGCGGCGCCGTCGGCGTCCACCCTGGTGCTGTGCACCTGGTAGGACTCGGCGTCGGTGCCCTGGACGGCGCCGGGGTTGGCCCGCAGGACGCCCGCCGCGGCGGCGGCGGGGCTGTCGGGGGCGGGGGCGGTGGGGGGTGCCGCGAGCGCCGGGGTGGCGACGACGGTCAGCAGGCCGCTGGTGAGCAGGGCCGTACCGACGGCGGCGAGGGGTCTTTTCACGTGCCCTCCTGAACGGGGGAATACGTGACGGGGATAGTCACGCATGTAGATATAACGATGCGATGACCCGGGAAGGGAAGAGGTGATCGAGATTCCGCACCGGACTCTGACCGATCGGGGGAATCGCGGCGGCGGGGAACCGGGCGGCGACGCCGCGCGTCCGAGCGGCATGAGATCAGCTTCGATGGCCGGCGTCAAGATCGCGCTGGCGGCGACGGTCCTGTCCGGCTGCGCCGCGACCGAGCCGCCCGACCGGGCGACCCCGTCACACACCGGGCCGGCGACCCCCGCCGACACCGGCCGGGCGACCCCGCCCGACGTGGGCCGGGCGACCCCGCCCGGCACGGGACGGCCGACGGCGGCCCCGCCGACCGCGCCGTTCGCCCCCGGCCCGACCGGGGCGGCGGCCCGCGTCGTGCTGACCCGGTCGGGCGGATTCGCCGGGCGCGGGGACACCGTGACCGTGGAGCCCGACGGCCGGTGGACCGCGGTCGACCGCGCCGGCGCCCGGCGCGCCGGCCGCCTCCCCGCCGCCGACCTCGAACGGCTGCGCCGGCTCCTCGCCGACCCCCGGCTCGCGGCCGAGGCCGACCGACCCCCGGCCGGCGCCACCTGCGCGGACGCGTTCCACTACCGGCTGACCGTCGGGGCCGTCGAGACCGGCTACGAGGACTGCCCGCCCGACGCCGCCCCGCCCGAGGTCACCCGGGCGGTGGTGGAGCTGCTGCTCCGGGCCACCGGCTGAGCGCCGCCAGGCGTCCAGGCGTCAGGGGTCCAGGGGTCCAGGCGTCCAGGGGCCCAGGGGCCCAGGGCCCCGGCGTCCAGGCGTCCAGGCGTCCAGGCGTCCAGGCGTCAATTGCAACGCGACGTTGCGTTGCGCTAGCGTGGGTGCCATGACCGCCACCGCCCTTCCCCCGCACGCCGCGCCGGCGGACCGCCCCGCCGGCAACCCGGTCGCCGACGGGCTGCCGCCGGCGCTGCCCGCCGCCGCCACCGCGCTCGTCGGCCAGGTGCGCGGCACCGGGCCGGCGTTCACCCCCACCTCGCCGCTGACCGGCGCGCCGACGGTGGACGTGCCGTCGAGCACCCCCGCCGACGTCGACCGCGCCTTCGCCGGCGCGCGGGCCGCCCAGCTCTCCTGGGCCGACCAGCCCGCGGGGCGTCGGGCCGCCGTCCTGCTCCGGCTGCACGACCTGGTGCTGAACCGGCAGGCCGAAGGGCTCGACCTGATCCAGCTGGAGGCCGGCAAGGCCCGCCGGCACGCGGTCGAGGAGGTCCTCGACGTCGCCATCAACGCCCGCTACCACGCCCGCGCCGCCGCCCGGCTGCTGCGCCCCCGCCGCCGGGCCGGGGCGCTGCCGGTGCTCACCCGCACGCGCGAGCTGCGCTTCCCGGTCGGCGTGGTCGGCGTCGTCTCGCCCTGGAACTACCCCCTCTCGCTGGCCGCCTCCGAGGCGCTGCCCGCCCTGGCGGCCGGCAACGCCGTCGTGCACCGGCCCGACCCGGCCACCATGCTCAGCGCGCTGTGGCTGCGGGCCCTGGCCGTCGAGGCCGGGCTGCCCCCGGCGCTCTGGCAGGTGGTCGCCGGCGAGGGCGCGGAGGTGGGCCCGCTGGTCACCGACCGGGCCGACCTGGTCTGCTTCACCGGCTCCACCCGGGTCGGCCGGGAGGTCGCCGCCCAAGCCGCGCGCCGGCTGGTGCCCGCGTCGCTGGAGCTGGGCGGCAAGAACCCGCTGCTCGTGCTCGACGACGCCGACCTGGACCGGGCGGTGGAGGGCGCGATCCGGGCCTGCTTCGCCAGCGCCGGCCAGCTCTGCGTCTCGACCGAACGCGTCTACGTCGCCGACCCGCTGCACGACGAGTTCCTGCGCCGGTTCGTGGCGCGCACCGCGACGCTGCGGCTGGGCGTCGGCGGCGACTTCGGGGCCGACCTCGGCTCGCTGGCGTCGGCGCGGCAGCTCGACACCGTCACCGCGCACGTCACCGACGCCGTCGAGCGCGGCGCCACCCTGCACACCGGCGGCCGACACCGCCCCGACATCGGCCCGTACGTCTTCGAGCCGGCCGTGCTCACCGGCGTCGCCCCCGGCATGCGGATGTACGCCGAGGAGACCTTCGGTCCGGTCGTCGCGGTCCACCGCTTCGGCACCGACGACGAGGCGGTGGCCCTGGCCAACGACACCGCGTACGGGCTGAACGCCAGCGTGTTCAGCGGCTCCGGGGCGCGCGGCGAGGCGGTCGCCGCCCGGATCGACGCGGGGTCCGTCAACGTCAACGACGGCTACAGCGCCGTCTGGGGCAGCGCCGACGCGCCGATGGGCGGCTGGAAGGACTCGGGGCTGGGCGGCCGGCACGGCGCGGACGGGCTGCTCCGGTTCACCCGGGTCAAGACCGTCGCCCGGCAGCGCGGGCTCGACCTGGCCCCGGCGTACCACCGGCCGGGCGCGCACAGCGCGGCCTGGACCCGCCGGATGACCACGGCGCTGCGCCTGCTGCGCCGTAGCGGGCTGTGAGCGCGGCGCGCGGCCCGCGCGGGGCCGCGGCGATCCACGCGGCCGTGCTGGACCTGCTGGCCTCCGACGGGTACGCCGCGCTGACCGTCGAGGGGGTGGCCCGGCGCTCCGGGATCAACAAGACCACCCTCTACCGCTGGTGGCCGTCGAAGCCCGCCCTGGTCGCGGCGACGTTCCGGCACGCCATCGCCCGGGACCTGCCGGTGCCGGACACCGGCTCGCTGCGCGGCGACCTGACCGCCCTGCTCCGGTCGAAGGCGGCGTTCTTCGCCGACGGGCCGGGGCGGCTCGCCGCCGACGTGCTCGCCCACACCGGTGCGGACGCGGAGCTGGCCCGGCTCGCCGACGAGCTGCTCGGCCAGCACTGCGCACACGTCGCCGAGGTGACCGGGCGGGCCCGCGCCCGGGGCGAGCTGGCGGGGCCGGTCGACGACACGCTCCTGGCCGACCTGCTGCTCGGGCCGGTCTGGCTGCGCGCGGTGGTCACCCACCGCCCGCTGCCGCCCACCGACGCCGACGCCCTCGTCGACACCCTGCTCGCCGGCCTGCCGACCGCCCGGGCCGGGTAGCCGGCCCCCGCCGGGCCAGGCAGCCGGCCCTCGCCGGGTCGGGTAGCCGGCCCCCGCCGGGCCGGGCCGGATCATCGGTCCCGCCGGGGCCGGCGAGGCCCGCCCTCCGAGTACCCCCGTCGCGGGTCAGGCCCGGGGAAACATCTGGCCGATGCGGATCTTGTTGCCGAACGGGTCGCGGATGCCGAAGTCGATCCCGTACGGGCGCTCCATCGGCTCGTCGGTGATCTCGACGCCCTTGGCGACCAGGTCCTCGTACGTCTTCTGCGCGTCGTCGGTGGTCATGAAGAGGAAGCCGCCCAGCGCCCCCTTGGTGAGCAGCTCGCGGACCTGCTCGGCGGTCGCCGGGTCCAGCGCCGGCGGGCCGGGCTTCTCCAGCAGGATCTCGCGCTCCGGGTCGCCGGGGATGTTGACCGTGAGCCAGCGCATGAAGCCGAGGTCGGCGTCGGTGTTGACCTCCATGCCGAGCTTGCCGACATAGAAGTCGAGGGCCTCGTCCTGGTCCAGGACGTAGATCTGGGAGCGGGTGATCGCGTTCATCGTCATGCCGAAGACGCTACGGGGCGGGCCTGACCTGCTGCTTATCCAAAACTGCTGGGTCGGGTCCAGGCCTTGGTGAAGCAGCCCGGAACGGGCGCGGCGAGCGGGGCCCTGAGCCTGCGGTACTCCGACGGCGGCTCGCCGACGATCTGCCGGAACGTGCGGCTGAACGTGCCGAGG
Source organism: Micromonospora sp. NPDC004336 (assembly GCF_053602615.1). Taxonomy (NCBI): domain Bacteria; kingdom Bacillati; phylum Actinomycetota; class Actinomycetes; order Micromonosporales; family Micromonosporaceae; genus Micromonospora; species Micromonospora sp. NPDC004336. The sequence goes on along the minus strand of NZ_JBSGDY010000208.1, from coordinate 3,041 downwards.
CTGGCGAACCCTACCGCGTAGCAGATGTCGGTCACGTCCCGGCGCGTGTGCAGCAGCAGGTACATCGCCCGCTCCACCCGCCGCCGCTGGAGATAGCGGTGCGGGGTCTCGCCGAAGGTGGCCCGGAAGGTGCGGATGAAGTGGGCCTCGGAGACGTGCGCGATCCGGGCCAGCGCCGGGATGTCCAGCGGCTGGTCGTACGCGCGGTCCATCGCGTCCCGCGCGCGCAGCATGGCCCGGTTCGACTCCTCCGCGGCCCTGCTCACGCGACCCAGCATAGGGTCCCGGCACGCCGGGCCCGCTACCTCGGCGCGGTCGCCAGGATCGCGTCGAGGCCCTGGTCGAACAGCTCGTCGTCGCTCCATCGGGCGTCGTCGAGATGGCCGGAGGCGGTGAGGGTCGGATAGGCGGCGGGATCCGCCGTGATGTACCGCCGGGCCGCGCCGCGCGCGTGCGGATCCGCGGTCCGCCGCCAGGTGGCCTCGGTGAGCGCGGCGCCGATGACGTAGTTGGCGAGCAGGCGGGTCGCCACCGCCAGTCGACGCCCCGAGAAGCCGCCGCGGACCAGTGCCGACTGGAGGAACTCGGTGCGCGCGAGCACGTTGGGGCCGAGCATGGGACGCCCGATCAGGCTCGCCGCCCAGGGGTGCCGGAGGATGGCCGCCCGCCAGTCCCGGACCAGCGCGCGTACGTCGTCCCGCCAGTCGCCCACCTCGTGCGGGAGCCGTACGTCGCCGAAGATCTGGTCGACGGCCAGGTCGAGCACGTCGTCCTTCGTCTTCACGTGCCAGTACAGCGCGGTGGACGTGACGTCGAGTTGCTGGGCGAGGCGACGCATCGTCAGGCCGTCCAGGCCGTGCCCGTCGAGCAGGGTCACCGCGGCGTCGACGATGCGTTGCCGGCTCAGCGGCGGCGTACGGCGCGGACGGGCGGACTCCGCACGGAGCCACACCGAGCTGGCGGTATTGGGCCGGCCGGCCGGATCCTCGCGGGGCGCCTGGTCGGATCGGTTGACGGTCACCCGACCCACTCTATTACGGCGCTCGGGTAACTTAACGATGGTAAGTTGCTCGACACGCGTCAGGTTCTGCCGGTCGCCACGCCACAGAGGAGGCTCAGGAATGCCTCTGATCCGGATCCATCTCGACACCGACCCGACGACCGCCCGCCGGGTCCTGGCCCTGCACCGAGCAGGGAAACACCACCACGAGTCCCGGGAGGCCGCCCGGAGCGAGGTCTGGCGGCACGGCCGCACGCCGGCCGCCGAGCCGGTCTTCGTCGGCGTCACCAACGGCAGGCCTCTCCGCCTGATCTACGACGTGGAGGTCCACTTCGACACGACGCCCTGATGCGAAACCCGCGCAGACCGACGGCGCCGGCGGCGGCCGTCAACCGGCCGGCTCGCGACAGCGCCCGTCGCGGAACGCCTGATGGAAATGGAGCCCCCGGCCGGGATCGAACCGGCGACATCTCGCTTACAAGGCGAGTGCTCTGGCCAGCTGAGCTACAGGGGCGCGTGGTGCCGACGTCAGCATAGCGACTGGCGTCCGGATTTCCCCCTCGGCAGGCCCCGCGAGCACGGGAAACGTCGCCGTTGCGGCCCGGCGCGCCGAGCGTCGGGGTCGATTGATGTCTCCCCGTGCCCGAGTGCCCGGAATGCGTATGCCATCCGTCCCACCCGATGCCCCCCGTCTTGGCAGGTTACGGAAAGCCGTTTACCGTGCAGTGACACGGATGACACTTCGATCATCGGCGCGTCGCCCGTGGGCCGGCACACGCACGTGCCGGCCGCTCCTTCCACTCGGATCGTCCGGCACGTTCCTGCCGGTGAAAGGAAGCACCTGACCATGGCTACGGTCACCTACGCCAAGGCGTCCCGGATCTACCCGGGCACCGAGCGCCCCGCCGTCAACCAGCTCGACCTGGAGATCGGCGACGGTGAGTTCCTCGTCCTGGTCGGCCCCTCCGGTTGCGGCAAGTCCACCAGCCTGCGCATGCTCGCCGGCCTGGAGGACGTCGACCAGGGTTCGATCTACATCGACGACCGGGACGTCACCCACCTGCCGCCGAAGGCCCGCGACATCGCGATGGTCTTCCAGAACTACGCCCTCTACCCGCACATGACGGTGTACGAGAACATGGCGTTCGCACTCAAGCTGCGCAAGACCTCGAAGGCCGAGATCGACCGGCGGGTCAAGGAGGCGGCGGCGCTGCTCCAGCTGGAGGAGTTCCTCAACCGCAAGCCGAAGGCGCTCTCCGGCGGTCAGCGCCAGCGGGTAGCGATGGGCCGGGCGATCGTGCGCGAGCCACAGGTCTTCCTCATGGACGAGCCGCTGTCGAACCTCGACGCGAAGCTGCGCGTGCAGACCCGCACCCAGATCGCGTCGCTGCAGGCCAAGCTGGGCGTCACCACCGTCTACGTGACCCACGACCAGGTCGAGGCCATGACCATGGGCCACCGGGTGGCGGTCATGCTCGACGGCGTCCTCCAGCAGGTGGACACCCCGCGGGCGCTCTACGACACCCCGGCCAACGTCTTCGTCGCCGGCTTCATGGGCTCCCCCGCCATGAACATCAAGACCGTGCCGCTGAACGACCGGGGCGCCTCGTTCGCCGAGATGCACATCCCGCTCACCCGGGAGCAGGTCGAGGCCGCCCGCGCCGAGGGCGGCGACGGCAAGGTGACCGTCGGCTTCCGCCCGGAGGACTGCGACCTGGTCAGCCCGACCGAGGGCGGCATGCCCGTCGTCGTCGAGCTGGTCGAGGACCTCGGCTCCGACGCCAACGTCTACGGTCACGCCGCGCTGGAGGGCAACAACGAGCGCTTCGTGGTCCGCACCGACCGGCGCACCATGCCGAACATGGGCGACACCGTCTTCGTCAAGCCGCGCGAGGGCCGCAGCCACGTGTTCAACGCCGCCACCGGCAACCGCATCTGACGTACGACGAGATGGGGGTGCCCGCCGACCGGCGGGTGCCCCCATCGTCGTCTCCGGGCTGAGGGCCCCCGGACAGGCGAAGGGGCGGCCCGCCATCGGCCG
>NZ_JBSGDY010000207.1:0-9310 GCF_053602615.1 Micromonospora sp. NPDC004336 | reverse complement strand
GTGGGCGAAGCGCACCCCGACGGAGTCGAAGACGTCGAGGATCGGGTTCCACCGGTCGGCGAAGTCCTGGTAGCCGCGCTCGATCATCGACGGGGGGCGCCTGCCCGACCCCGGCCGGCGCGGCCCCCCGCCGGTGGCGGCTACGGGTCCCGACGGTGGACGACGACCACGGCGACAAGCGTCGCGGCCAGGGACCAGCCGGCGTACGCGAGCCAGGAGCCGGCGACCGTGGCCGGGAACGGATCCGGGTTCAGCACGTCGGGGTGCACCTGGGTCAGCCGCTGCCAGGCCGGGACGGGCAGCACGTGCCGGAGTTCGGCGATCCACCGGTGCGTGTCGCTGTCCACCACCAGCGGCAGCAGCACGAGCAGCACGGTGGCCGCCACGACGGCCCCGGCGGCGTGCCGGATCACCGCGCCCAGCCCCATCCCGATCAGCGCGCAGACCGGCGCCAGCACGGCGCTGCCCAGGACCGCCCCCGCCACCCCCGGGTCGCCGATCGACCAGCCGGCGTCCCGCCCGGACAGGATCGCCTGGGACGCCCAGAACGCGGTCGCCGCGGTGACCAGGCCCAGCACGAGCATCACCGCGGCCAGCACGGCCGCCTTCGCGACCACCACCGACCGGCGGGCGGGAACGGCGGCGAACGTGGCCCGGATCAGCCCGCTCTGGTACTCGCCGACGACGGTCAGCGCGCCGACGCTGGTGGTGGCCAGCATCAGCAGCAGGTAGCCGGCCTCGGGGAAGGCGTCCCGCGCCGGCCCGTACAGGTGGAACATCTCCCGCCTCCCGTCCGGGTAGCCCGGCCAGTTCCGGTAGTCGGCGAGGCTGGCGTGCACGCTCACCCCGACGACGAAGAGGAACACCAGCGGCAGCGTCCACCGGGTCGAGCGCAGCGACCACAGCTTGATCCACTCGGCGGCGAGCAGGTCGCGGAACCGGGCCGGCGCCGCGGTCACGGTCGACCGGCGGGTCCGTTCGATCGTCGTGGTCATCGGGTCTCCTCCCCGGCGTGGTACTCGACGCTGTCGGCGGTCAGCTCCATGAAGGCCTCCTCCAGCGAGGCGGTGCGGGTGGTCAGTTCGTGCAGCCCGATGCCGTGGGCGAGCGCGAGGTCGCCGATCCGGGCGGCCGGCAGACCGGCCACCACGAGCGCCCCGGCGTCTGTCGGCACGACCTGCGCGCCCTCGGCCGCCAGCGCGGCGGTCAGCGCGGCCGGCTCGGGCGTACGCACCGTCACGCTGGCGCGGGTGCCGCGGGCGGCGAACTCGGCCAGGCTCTGCTCCGCGATGAGCCGGCCCCGGCCGAGCACCACGAGCCGGTCGACGCAGTGCTCCATCTCGCTCATCAGGTGGCTGGAGACGAAGACCGTCCGGCCCTCGTCGGCCAGCCGCCGGAACAGGTCCCGCACCCAGCGCACGCCCTCCGGGTCCAGGCCGTTGAAGGGCTCGTCGAACAGGAGCACGGGCGGGTCGCCGAGCAGGGCGGCGGCGATGCCGAGCCGCTGGCGCATGCCGAGGGAGAACCCGCCGATGCGCCGGTTCGCGGCGCCGGCCAGCCCCACCTCCCGCAGCACCACGTCGACCCGGGCCCGGCCGATGCCGTTGCTGCGGGCCAGCGCGGACAGGTGCGCCGCGGCCGTACGCCCGGCGTGCACGTCGCCGGCGTCGAGCAGCGCGCCGGCATGGCGCAGCCCGCGCGGCCGGTCGGCGAACCGGACCCCGTCCACCGTGGCGCTGCCGCTGGTCGGCGTGGTGAGGCCGAGGATCATCCGCAGCGTGGTGGACTTGCCGGCCCCGTTGGGACCGAGGAAGCCGGTCACGTGACCGGGGCGCACGGTCAGGGTGAGGTCGTCGACGGCCGTTCTGCCGCCGTACCGTTTCGTCAGGGCGTTCAGTTCGATCACGTGGTCCACGGTGCCGGGCGGCGGCCGGCGCGACGTCGCCCCGGCGGCCACAACCGGCGGCCGGCGACTGGCCCCCGGGCGTACGCCCCCGGGCCGATGCCGGGGCGACGGCGCGCCGGATAGCTTGTCCGCATGGATGCCACCGTGCCCCGCCCGCGTCGTGTCTCGCGGCTGGCGTGGGCGGTGCTGCCCTGGGTCGGCGTCGCGCTGCTGCCGGTCGCCGTCGTCATGGCCCCGGCGGTCGCGTCGAGCCGCAGCGGCGTGGGGTTCGGCGACTGGTGGCTTCCGGAGCGCTACCTGGTGCCGCTGCTGGCCGTGGGGCTGCCCGCCGGCCTGCTGCGGCGCCGACCGGTGCTGGCCCTGGCGCTGATGCTCGTCGCGGCGTGCGTGGTCACCGCCGCCGTCAACGTTCCGCAGAGCGGCTACCTGACCGACATCTGGTACGCCCAGTTCCTGGCGATCGACGCGGTGGTCGGGTTGATCGCGGCGAACCGGTCGCGCCGCGTCTCGGTGCCGGTGGCCGTCGGGACGCTCGTCGTGCAGGTCGTCGCGAGCTTCGTGAACCCCAGCAGCGAGCCCCTGAGCCGGGCCATCATCTCCGTGCTCGCGGTCGTCACCGCGTGGACGGTCGGCAACTCCGTGCGCGCCCGGCGCGGCTACGCCGAGGCGCTCCGGTCGCACGCCGCCGCCGAGGCGGTCACGGCGGAGCGGCTGCGCATCGCCCGCGAGCTGCACGACATGGTCGCCCACAGCATCGGGGTGATCGCCATCCAGGCCGGCGTGGGGGCACGAGTCATCGACACCCAGCCGGCGCAGGCCCGCGCCGCCCTGGCCACCATCGAGGCGACCAGCCGGGACACCCTGGCCGGCCTGCGGCGTACGCTCGGCGCGCTGCGCCGCCCGCAGTCGGAGTCGGCGTCGCTGGACCCGACGCCCGGGCTGGACGACTTCGACCGGCTGGTCGTGGCCGCCGCCGACGCCGGCGTGCGGGTGGACCTGCGGCGCGCCGGCGAGGGGCGGCCGGTCCCGGCCGAGGTCGACCTCGCCGCGTTCCGCATCGTGCAGGAGGCGCTGACCAACGTGGTACGACACGCGGCCGTCGACCGGTGCCGGGTCACCGTCACCCGGGGCCCCGACGAGGTCGCGGTGGAGGTCGTCGACGACGGCCGAGGCGGCGCCGTCGGCGGTGAGGGGCACGGCATCGTCGGGATGCGGGAACGGGTCGCCCTGGCCGGCGGCCGGTTCCAGGCCGGACCGCGCCCGGAGGGCGGCTTCCGGGTGGCGGCGTGGCTGCCGACGCCACCGACGGCGCAGGAGTCGGCGGGTGCGGGGGAGCTGTCGGCGGCGACGGAACGAACCGGAGTGGGCGAGCGGGCCGGCGCGGGCGAGCGCGCTCGGGCGGTGGCGGACGGGCGGAACGGGATGGGCGAGCGGGCCGGGGTGGACGAGCAGACCGGGGCGGACGGGCGGGCCGGGGCGGACGGGCGGGCTGGGGTGGGCGAGCGGACCGGGATGGACGAGCAGGCCGAGGTGGGCGAGCGGGCCGGGACGGGGGCGGAATGAGCGTCCGGGTGCTGCTCGTCGACGACCAGCCGCTGGTCCGCGCCGGGCTGCGGGTGCTGATCGCCGACACCCCCGACCTGATGGTGGCCGGCGAGGCCGGCACCGGCGCCGAGGCGATCCGGCTGGCCCGCGAACTCGCGCCCGACGTGGTGCTGATGGACCTGCGGATGCCGGGCACGGACGGCATCGCGGCCACCCGGGCGATCACGGCGCAGGGTGGGCCGGTGCGCGTCCTCGTGCTCACCACCTTCGACGACGACGAGCACGTGCACGCCGCGCTGCGCGCCGGCGCGAGCGGCTTCCTCGTCAAGGACATGGCGGTGGACGACATCCTCGCCGCCGTCCGGGTGGTCGCCGCCGGGGACGCGCTGATCGCCCCCGGCGTCACCCGCCGGCTGATCGCCGAGTTCGCCCGCCGGCCCGTGCCGGCCCACCGGCCCCGCGCCCTGGACGGGGTCACCGACCGGGAACGCGAGGTGCTCACCCTCGTCGGCCGGGGCCTGTCCAACGGCGAGATCGCCGCCGAGCTGGTGATCAGCGTGGCCACCGCCAAGGCGCACGTGGCCCGCCTGTTCACCAAGCTCGGCGCGCGCGACCGGGTACACCTCGTGATCGCCGCCTACGAGGCGGGGCTGGTGACCCCGGCCGGCTGAGGCAAACGCGCGTCGCGCCTCGCGCCTCGCGCCTCGCGCCTCGCGCCTCGCGCCTCGTTCGATCTTGGTAGGAAATGGCCCCTGGAGGGGCGCTGTCGTACCAAGATCTCTAGGAGGCGGCGCGACGGGCCCCCGGCGTGGTGCCGGACGGGGGCATGGCGCGGGGGCGGGGTGCCCCGGCACAGGGCGAGGGTGGGGGTGCCTCGGCATGGCGCGGGGGTGGGGTGCCCTGGCGCGGCGCGGTTCAGCTCGCGACGGTCCGGCGTCGCCGCTCGGCACGCCACCAGCGTCGGATCAGCACCGCGCTGGCGACCAGGCCGAGCGCGGCGGGGGCGGCGGCGAACCAGTTGACGTCGCCCGGGGAGGCGGCCGCCGCGCCGACCGCCGCGTAGCCGAAGGCCGTGGGGGCGGAGGCGAGCACGCTGCCGACCAGGAACGGCAGCACCCGGGCGCCGGTGGTGCCGTAGCCGTAGCTGACCAGGCCGAAGCCGGCGATCGGCAGCAGCCGTACGCTGACCACGCCGAGGACGCTCTGCCGGGCGAACCAGCCGTCGAGCCGGGCCAGTCGGCCGCGTACCCGCTCGGCGACGAACTCCCGCCCCAGGACGCGGCCGACCGCGAAGCCCAGCGCCGCCGCCAGCAGCGCGGCGCCCAGCGCGTACGCGGCGCCCTCCAGCGCGCCGAAGATCGCTCCCGAGGCGAGCGTGATGAACGTCCGGGGGACGAGCGCCACGAGCAGCAGCGCGCCGCCCACGACCGCCGCCACGGGGGCGAGGTCGCCCAGCCGGTCGGCCAGCCCGGGCAGTTCCCCGGCCTCGGGCAGGTCGACGACGAGCAGCACCGCCCCGCACGTGGCGAGCAGGAGCAGCAGCAGCGCGAACCGGACGGCCGACGGCTCGCGCAGCAGCCGCCGGACGGGGTTCATGCCCGGGCGGCGGCGGCCACCGCGGCGCGGCGTTCGGCGCGGAGCCGGTCGGGCCAGGTGTCGTCCAGCGGCGGCAGCTGGTGCGCGCCGGTGGCCCAGCGCAGCAGCAGGTCGGCCAGGGCGGGGTTGCGGGCCAGGGCGGGGCCGTGCGAATAGGTGCCGAGCAGCTTGCCCCGCCAGGCTCCCTCGGTGGCGCCGTCGTTGCCGACCCCGGCGGTCACCCGGGCCAGCGGGGAGACCCCGGGGCCGAGGTGGGTGCGGCCGCCGTGGTTCTCGAACCCGGTCAGCGCCGGCACGCCCAGCCGCGGGTCGATGTCGCCGGCCAGCTCGCCCACGGCCCGGGTCGGCCCCCGGTCGGAGGAGAAGTCGAGCAGCTCCAGCCCGGCGCACCGGGTGCCCTTGGCGAAGAAGGAGGTGCCGAGGAGCTGGTAGCCGGCGCAGACGCCGAAGACCACCGAGCCCTGGGCGACCGCCCGGTGCAGGCCGCCGTCGGCGAGCAGCCGCTGCGCGCCCAGCGCCTGGGGGCCGTCCTCGCCGCCGCCGATGAGGTAGATGTCGGCGGTGGAGGGGAGGCGCTGGTCGGAGCGGACCTCCAGCACCTCGACCGGGAAGCCGCGCTGGCGCGCCCGGCGGGCGAGGATCAGCGCGTTGCCCCGGTCGCCGTAGGTGGAGAGCAGGTCGGGGTAGATCCAGACGATACGCAGGCTCTCAGTTGACACGGTCCAACTCCGCTCGGATGTCCTGGAACGCGGTGTAGTTCGCGATGACCTCCAGGCGGCCCGGAGGCACCGCCCGGACGGCGTCGTGGAACGTCCGCACGTGCTGGAACGGCACGTCGTTGACCTCCAGCCGGACCGCCAGGTCGTACGCGCGGTCGCCGGTGATCAGCACCTGCCGGCCGCGCAGCGGGGCGAAGTCGACGTCGAAGAGCCAGGAGGTGTCCAGCCCGTCGGGGTCCCGGGCGTTGATGGAGAGCAGTGTCGGGGCGACGTCGGCCATGTCGAAGGCCTCCAGCCAGCTGGCCGGGTTCTTCGCCAGCAGCAGCCGGATGTTGCGCCCGTCCCGGTCGACCTGCGCGTAGCGGCCCGCCACGGAGGCGACGGTGCCGAGCTGGAGCACCGCGTCGACGGGGCGGACGCCGAACTCGGCGGCGACGGCCAGCGCGGTCGCGGCGTTGCCGACGTTGACCTTGCCGGGGAGCTGGAGCTTGACCTTGTGCCAGGCGCCGGTGGGGTCGAGCACGCCGTCGTCCTCCACCGTCCACTGCGGCTGCGGGCGGCGCAGCGGGCAGCCGCTGCACCACCACTGGTCGCCGGAGCGCTGGATGGTCGAGCCGCACTCGGGGCAGACCCACGAGTCGTCGTGCCAGCGCTGCCCGGCGCTGAACCAGGTGACGTGCGGCGGGGCGATGCGGTGGTCGTGGTTGGGCGGCGGGGTCGCGGCCCACACCACCATCGGGTCGTCGGCGTTGGCGACGATGCGGACGTCGGTGTGCCGGACCAGCGCGGCGCGCCAGAGCTGCGCCATCATGGCGACCTCCTTGGCCCGGTCGAGCTGGTCGCGGGAGAGGTTGAGCAGCGCCACCACGTGCGGCTCGGTGGCCTCCAGCACCTGGGCCAGGTAGTGCTCGTCGACCTCCAGCACGGCGTAGGGCGTGCTGCCGGCCTTGGCCAGCGCGGAGGTGTGCCCGGTCGGCATGTTGGCGCCGAAGGAGTTGGTGGCGACGCGGCCGAGGACCCCGACCGCCGCGGCGGTGAGCCGGGTGGTGGTGGTCTTGCCGTTGGTGCCGGAGATCAGGGCGATCGCGCGCCCGGCCGACAGGTGGGCCAGCAGGTCGGGGTCGATCTTCAGGCCGATCCAGCCGCCGATCACCGAGCCGTCCCCGCGCCCCGCGGCCCGCGACAGCGCCGCGGCGGTCCGCGACACCGAGCTGGCCACCTTTGCCCGCAGGGGCATCTTCGCGTCCGTCACCCGAGCGAGGTTACCGGACCGGCGGGCCCGCCAGATCGCCGCCGACGGCGAACCGTTCGGCCGGGGTGGGACGGCGGGCCGGCCGGACCGCGCTCGGCCGGACGGAGTCGATCTATGTCGGAAAGCGGACGGGGCCGGCGGGCCCCCGCCGCCCTCCACTCCGCTCCACCCCCTTTGACGTGCGGTTTCGCGCGGCGGCGGGGCGCGCCACGCGGGCGATTCTGGTTGCGGGTGGAGGGAAGTGGAGTAGAGTGGGGCGCAATGGTGAGGCCGGGAGGGCCCACCGGCCCGGGGGGTCAGCGGCGCCGCGAACGCCGCTCAAGGGCGAGGGGGTTGGGCCGATGTTCCTCGGCACCCACACCCCACGCCTGGACGACAAAGGCCGGTTGATCCTTCCGGCGAAGTTCCGGGACGAGTTGGCGGGGGGTGTCGTGATCACCAAAGGGCAGGAGCGCTGCCTCTACGTCTTCCCGATGCCCGAGTTCCAGCGGATCGCGGAGCAGTTGCGCGCGCAGCCGATGACGCACAAGGCGGCCCGGGCCTACAGCCGGGTCTTCTTCGCCAGCGCGCACGACGAGGTGCCGGACAAGCAGGGCCGGGTGACGATCCCGGCCCACCTGCGGTCCTACGCCGCACTCGACCGGGACCTGGTCGTGATCGGCGCGAGCACCCGGGTGGAGATCTGGGACAAGGCCGCCTGGGAGAACTACCTCGCCGAGAGCGAAGACGACTTCGCCGACATCGAGGAGGGGGTGTTGCCCGGCGGTCTGTAGGGCGTGACGGCGCCCGACGTACTGCGAGATCTCCACCCGCTTTCGAGTTCCTGGCACCCCTTCCCCGGTGCCAGGCGCACGATCCGACAGGAGGGCCGCGGCCTCCGGCGGGCGGGAGCGGATGGGGATCTGGCGGTACGACGGCAAGGCGTCGCCCGACGACAGGCGCAGAAGGACGAGGGTTCAAACCAGTGGGGGTCGACATGGGGGAGCTACGCGGCACGCACGTGCCGGTGCTGCTCGAGCGGTGTCTCGAGTTGCTGGCCCCCGCGCTGGGTCGGGGCGGGCGGACGGTCCATGTCGACGCGACGCTGGGCCTCGCCGGGCACGCCGAGGCGGTGCTGGAGGCGCACCCGGAGACGGTGCTCATCGGGCTGGACCGGGACACCGAGGCGCTCGCCCACGCGCGCGCCCGGCTGGCCCGCTTCGCCGACCGGATCCACCTGGAGCACGCCGTCTACGACGAGCTGCCCGAGGTGCTCGACCGGCTCGGCTATCCGGGCGTCGACGGGGTCCTGTTCGACCTGGGGGTCTCGTCGTTGCAGCTCGACGCACCCGACCGCGGGTTCGCGTACGCGCAGGACGCCCCGCTGGACATGCGGATGGACCAGACCCGGGGGGTGACCGCCGAGGAGGTGGTCAACACCTACGCGCACCCGGACCTGGCCCGGGTGCTGCGGGTCTACGGCGAGGAGAAGTTCGCCGGCCGGATCGCCTCGGCGATCATCCGGGAGCGCGAGCGGGCCCGGATCACCTCCTCGGCGCGGCTGGCGGAGCTGGTCCGGGAGTCGATTCCGGCGCCGGCCAGACGAACCGGGGGACACCCGGCAAAGAGAACGTTTCAGGCTTTACGGATCGAGGTAAACAGGGAACTGGCAGCGCTGGAGACGGCGCTGCCGGCCGCGCTCGACAAGCTCAACGTGGGCGGCCGCATGGTGGTCCTGTCCTACCACTCGCTGGAGGACCGGCTCACCAAGGCGGCGCTCGCCGACCGGGTCCGCAGTAAGGGCCCGGTCGACCTCCCGGTCGAACTGCCCGGGTCGGGTCCGACGTTCCGGCTGCTCAGCCGGGGCGCCGAACTGCCCGGGGAGAGGGAGGTCGCCGCGAATCCGCGGGCCGCCTCCGTGCGGCTGCGGGCGGCGGAGCGACTCGACCCGGACGCGGCGCAGCAGGGGCGTACCGACCGCGAACGGTACCGCCGGCGGGTCAAGGCGATGCACCAACCGGGGGCGGGGTCCACCGGATCCGCGACGGATCCGACGGACCCCGGGGGACGGGACAGGGACGGACGAAGAGGGGGAGGGACATGACTATTGACAAGCGCGACCGCCGGGACGTGACCGGCGGCGGGCAGCGCGCACCGCGATCGGGGGGCCGGATCGCGGCGGAGCGGGCCACGCGCACCGGTACCGGCACGCCTCGGGCGGACCGGGCGAGCCGGCTGGGGGAGACTCGCGCCCGGGGGGCGCGCGAGTTCCCGACCCAGGGCAGCGCCGCGCTGCGGCCGGCCGAGCGGGGC
>NZ_JBSGDY010000206.1:0-9339 GCF_053602615.1 Micromonospora sp. NPDC004336 | reverse complement strand
CACCGCCACCCGCGTGGCGGTGCCCGTCGCCGGCCGGGTCAGCGGCGGTTGTAGCGGTACATGGTGAGGGTGCCGAAGACCAGCAGGAAGCCGGCGCTCCACACCAGCGTCCACATGGTGCTCGACGCGTCGGGCGCGCCGGACATGACGCCGCGCACCGACGCCACGAGCTGGGTGATCGGGTTGACCTTCACGAACGCCTGCAACCAGCCGGGCATGGTGGCCGGCTCGACGAAGACGTTGCTCAGGAAGGTCAGCGGGAACAGCACCATCATGCTGACCCCCATCACCGACTTCTCGCTGCGCAGGACCAGGCCGAAGAACGTCCAGACCCAGGAGAACGCGAACGAGAAGACCACCAGCAGGCCGATGCCGGACAGCACCCCGAGCAGCCCGCCGTCGGGGCGGAAGCCCAGCACCAGCCCGACGCCGAGGATGACCACGGCGGCCAGCACGTAGCGCAGCACGTCGCCGAAGATCATGCCGACCAGCGCGGCGGGCCGCCACACCGGCAGCGTCCGGAACCGGTCGAAGACGCCCTTCTCGATGTCGGTGTTGAGGCCGACACCGGTGTACATGGTGATCATCACGACGCTGGTGACCATGATGCCGGGCAGGAAGAACTGCAGGTAGTCACGCGGGCTGTCGGCGAGGGCGCCGCCGAACAGGTACGTGAACATCAGCACCATGATGATCGGGAACGCCGTCACGTCGAACAGCTGCTCCGGCACGTGCTTGATCTTCAGCAGCGCGCGCCAGCCGAACGTCAGCGACGCCGACAGCGGAGTCGGTCGGGCCGGCCGGGCGCCGGGCGCGAGGACCGTCGACAGCGCCTCCGCCGACGGTACGTAGACCGACGGGGCCGGCCCGGTCGTGGTGGTGGCGTTGCTGTTCATCGGGCTGCCTCCAGCTGCTCGTCCCGCTCGTCGGCCGGCACGGCGGGATGGTCGGTCAGGGCCAGGAAGACCTCGTCCAGGCTCGGCTGGCCGAGGGAGAAGTTGTCGACGACGATGCCGGCGCGGGCCAGGTCGCCCAGCACCCGGGCGGCCTGCTCGCTGGCGTCGAGGTCGCCGCCCTCGCCGCCGACCCGGGCGGTCAGCGCCACCGGGTCGGGTTCGAGCTGCACCGGCACGTCCAGCACCGCGCGCAGCAGGCGCTCCGCGTCGGGCCGCTGGTGCGCGTCGCGCAGCCGCAGGTGGACGGTGCCGGACCCGACGGATGCCTTCAACTCGCCCGGGGTGCCCTCCGCGATCACCCGGCCGTGGTCCACCACCGCGATCCGGCCGGCCAGCTGGTCGGCCTCGTCCAGGTACTGCGTGGTCAGCAGCACGGTGGTGCCGTGCGCCACCACCGCCCGCACGATCTCCCACACCTGGTTGCGGCTGCGCGGGTCCAGCCCCGTCGTCGGCTCGTCGAGGAAGAGCAGGTCCGGGGTGTTGAGGATGCTGGCCGCGATGTCGAGGCGCCGCCGCATGCCGCCCGAGTACTTCTTGACCTGCCGGTCGGCCGCCTCGGTCAGCCCGAACGCGGCGAGCAGCCCGTCGGCCCGCTCCCGCGCGGCCGGCTTGCGGTGCCCGAGCAGCCGGCCGAGCAGGATCAGGTTCTCCAGCCCGGTCAGGTCCTCGTCCACCGAGGCGTACTGGCCGGTGAGGCTGACCCGGGCCCGCACGGCGTCGGCCTCGTCGACCACGTCGTGGCCGAAGACCCGCGCCCGCCCGCCGTCCGGGCGCAGCAGCGTCGCCAGCACCCGCACCGCCGTGGTCTTGCCGGCGCCGTTCGGGCCGAGCACCCCGTAGACCGTGCCGGCGGGCACCGTGAGGTCCAGGCCGTCCAGCGCCCGGGTCTGACCGAACGACCTGGTCAGGCCCTCGGCCTCGATGGCCGGGCCGGTGCTGCGTCTACTCATCATCTCTACCTTCCGTCGCGAACTTTTCAGGAGACGTACGGGCGCGCGGCGCGGCCGTCGCGCAGTGTCAGGCCCCACCAGCACAACTGGTCGAGCAGGACGCGGGCGGCGCGGCGCAGCCGGTCGGTGGTAAGCGGCGTCGGCTCGCCGTAGAGCAGGTCCACGCCGACGACGTCGCGCACCGTGACGGCGTGCAGGGCGGTGAAGACCGTCCGGAGCTGGTCGACGGCGTGCAGGCCGACCGAACCACAGCCGTACGACACGAAGCCGACCGGCTTGGCCTGCCACTCGTCGTACGCGTAGTCGATCGCCTGTTTCAACGAGGCGGGGAAGCTGTGGTTGTACTCCGGGGTGACCACGACGAACGCCTCCGCCCGCCTCACCTGCTCGGCGAACGCGCGCATGGCCGGGGTCGGCTCCGCCGGGTAGCCGGCGGGGAAGTCGTAGTCGGCGAGGTCGACCACCGTGAGCGCCAGCCCGTCGTGGCCCTCCGCCCGCTCGCAGAACCAGCGGGCGATGCGGTCACCCGCCCGCCCCTCCCGCGTGCTGCCGACGATCACGGCGAGCCGCAGCGCGTCCATGGTTCCTCCTCCCGGCTCTCCGGTCCCACCCGGAAGGCGCGAGACCGGGCCCGGCGGTCCGCGAGATCCGATCTGGCGGCCCCGTGCGGCTCGGCGGGCAACCGGGAGAATTTCGCGATTGAGGCGTGAACCCGCTCAACCTCGCGCCCCGGCCCGTCGTCCTTGGTGGCGACGGAAGGAGAGCCCGTGCGCTGGAGGAGGAGCTTCGAGGGGTTGGACACCCTCGTGGCTGAACGGGGCGATGCCCTGCTGGCCACGGCGGTGCTGCTGACCGGCAGCCGCACCGCCGCCGAGGATCTGCTGCAGGCGGCGCTGGAGCGGCTGATGCGGCACTGGAACCGGGTGCGCGGCGACAAGGAGGGATACCTGCGCCGCACGATGTACCACCTCGCGATCGACCAGTGGCGCAGCCGCAGGCGACGGCCGGAGGTGCTGGCCAGCGTGGAGCCGCCGGGCCGCTCCGACGGCACGGACGCCCTGGACCTGCGGCAGGCGCTCGTCCAGGCGATGGCCACGCTGCCGCCGCGCCAGCGGGCCGTCCTGGTGCTGCGCTACTGGGAGCAGTTGAGCGAGGCGGAGGCCGCCGAGACGCTCGGCTGCTCGATCGGCACTGTCAAGTCCACCGCCTCCCGGGGGCTGTCCCGCCTCCGCGAGGTCACGGCTGCCTGGGCGGTCGACGACGCCCCGGCCTGGAACGGAGCGGGAAGATGAGCACTGACTTCGAAGACAAGCTGATCGACGGCATGCGGCGGGAGGTCGCGGGCGTCACGCTGACCGAGGACGTCCTCGGCGCGGCGAGCCGGCGCCACCACCGCCGGACGGCGCTGCTGCGGGCGACGTACGCCATGGGTGTGCTGGGCCTGGCCGGGGTGACCGCCGCCGTGCTGACGGTCGGCGGGGGAGCCGGGCAGCCGGCGCCGACGGCGGCGCGGCCCCCGGCCGCCACCGCCGAGTCGCCCCGCATGGCGCTGGTCGCCGCGGTGACGGCCAGCGAGAACGTCAGCTACCGGATGCGCCTGACGACCAGCGCCGGATCGGGGCAGAGCAGGATGACGTACGAGGGCGCGTTCGACCCGAGGACCGCCACCGGGTACGTCCGTCAGCCGCAGGACGACTCGGTCACGACCGAACTGCTGATCAACGGCACCAGGTACGTCGGCGGGGAACCGCCGCTGGGCCGGCCGCCGGCCGACAAGGAGGGCCCGGGGGAGACGTACGGGCGCTACGGGCAGTACCCGGGCAAGCACGACCGGCTGTCCCTCTACTCGGAGGGGAGCACGGTCCTGGGCGCCGCGGCACCCGACCCGGCGGCGCTGTTCAAGGCGCTGAAGGACGCGAACGCGACCGTCACGCAGCGGCCGGACGGCACGCTGCACTTCGAGTACGCCACGCAGACCGAGGACGGCTCGACGACCACGTCCGGCGACGTCACGCGTGGCGCCGATGGCCGGGTCGCGAAGGTGGCGCTCACCGGTACGTGGCAGTCGACGGCGAAGGGCCGGCTCGACACCGGCACGTTCGCCGCCACGCTCGAACTCTTCGACTACGGCGTCGAGGTGAAGGTGCAGCGCCCGGCCGACGTGGTCATGGCGAAGTAGGTCCATTTCCGGGGAGCGAGCACAGCGGCCGTTCCCCGCTCCGGGGCAGGGCTGTCCGCGACCGGACGGGTCGCGGGCAGCGCTGCCTCCCGTACAGGCAGCAGAGGAGCGACATGCACCCACGACGTTGGCTGGCCGCCCTGGCGGTCGGCGCTGTCACCATTCCCGGGGCGATCGGGGGGCCGGCGGGCGCGGCACCCGGCACGGGGGCCGGGCCCGGTGGCGGCAGACCCGGGATCGGACCACCGGACTCCGGGGGGCAGGCACAGAACTGGATCACGCTGATCACGGGGGATCGGGTCCTTCTCGGCGACGGGCCGGCCGGCGAGCGGGTGCTCGCCACGAAGCCGGCCGAGGGCCGCGAGAAGGTGGCGTTCCGCCAGTTCGAGGAGCGGGGCGACCTGATGGTGATCCCGTCCGACGCGGGACCGCTGGTCGCTGCCGGCACGGTCGACCGCAGGCTGTTCAACGTCTCCAGGCTCGTCGAGCTCGGCTACGGTGACCGGACCCGCGCGGACATACCCCTGATCGTCACCAGGACGGCCGGATCCCGGACCGCCGCCCTGGACGTGATGGCAGCCGCGGGCGTACCGGCGGGCCGGAACCTGCCGAGCGTCCGGGGCGAGGCGGTCCGCGCGGACAAGGCCGTGGCCGGCCGGCTCTGGTCCGGGCTGCGCGGCCGGCCCGGAGAGCGCGGCCTCGCGGCCGGGATCGCCGGGGTCGCCCTGGACGGACCGGTGCGGGCCAGCCTGGAGCACAGCGTGCCGCAGATCGGCGCACCGGCGGCCTGGCAGGCCGGGCACACCGGGCGGGGCGCGACGGTGGCGGTGCTGGACACCGGGATCGACACGACCCATCCCGACCTCGCCGACGCGGTCGTCGGGTCGATGGACTTCACCGCAAGCGAGAGCGGCGTGACGGACCGGGCCGGCCACGGTACGCACGTCGCCGGCATCGTCACCGGCAGCGGCGCGGCCTCGGGCGGCCGGCACACCGGCGTGGCCCCGGATGCCCGGCTGCTCAACGGCAAGGTCCTCGACGACAACGGCGCCGGCTCCGAGTCGGAGGTGCTGGCCGGCATGGAGTGGGCGGTCGCGGCGGGCGCCGACGTGGTGAACATGAGCCTTTCCAGCGAGTACCCAGGCGACGGAACCGGGGTGCTGGACGAGGCCGTCAACCGGCTGAGCGCGGAGTCCGACGCGCTCTTCGTGGTCGCCGCCGGCAACTCCGGGCCGCAACGGGGGTCGATCGGCAGTCCCGGCACCGCCGACGCGGCGCTGACCGTCGGGGCGGTCTCCCGGCACGACGAGCTGGCAGAGTCCTCCGGCCGTGGGCCCAGGCTGGGCGACAACGCGATCAAGCCCGACGTCACCGCGCCGGGCGTGGAGATCATCGCCGCCCGTGCCGCGGGCACGGAACGCGGTACGCCCGTCGACGACCGGTACACGGCCATGTCGGGCACGTCGATGGCGGCGCCACACGTCGCGGGCGCGGCGGCGGTCCTGGCCGGGCAGCGGCCGGACCTGACCGGCGAGGACCTCAAGGCCCTCCTGACGGGCACGGCCGTGCCCAGGGACGGGCTGACCATGTACGAGCAGGGTGCGGGGCGGGTGGATGTGTCGCGCGCCGTCCGGCAGGGCGTCCACACCGAGCCGGCGAGCGTGAGCAACGGGATCGCGCGCTGGCCGCACCACGACGACGCGCCGGTCGAGCGGGCTGTCACGTACCGGAACACGACCGACGCCGCCGTGACTCTCGACCTGACGGTCGACGTCCGCGACCCGTCCGGGGCACCGGCGCCCGCCGGGATGTTCGCCGTCGGCCCACCCCGGGTCACCGTGCCGGCGGCGGGCAGCGTCGCCGTGACGCTCGTGACCGACACCTCGGTGCCCGCCCCGGACGGCACCTACAGCGGGGCGCTGGTCGCGACGGGGCCGGACGGGCAGGTCGTCCGCACCCCGGTGGGGGTCGTCCGCGAGGCCGAGAGCTACGACGTCACGATGACGTTCCTGGACCACGACGGCAAGCCGACACCCAGCTACTGGGTCTCGCTCGCCGACGTCGCGAGCCCCGGCTGGCACGCGCCCTACGACCCGTCCGGCAGGGTGGTCGTGCGCCTGCCCCGGGGCGAGTACCAGTTGGGCGCGTCCATCCAGACCGCCAACCGCGGTGAGGAGGGGTTCCTGGACACCCTCGTGCACGAACCGGCGCTCACCGTCGCCGGGGACAGGACGCTGACCTTCGACGCCCGGGAGGGCAAGCCCTTCGGCGCGATCGTGGATCGTCCGGCCCGACGGGTGCTGACGTGGATCGGGTTCGCCCGCCAGGCCGGATCGGGCGGATTCAGCGAAAGCTACTCGGGCTGGGACATGGCGCATCTGCGGGTGCGCCCCTCTGCCACCCGGGCGCCGGCTGACCAGTTCGAGTTCCAGGTCCGGGCGACCCTCGCGGAACCGGACGGCGCCGGGGGGATCCATCCGTACCTCTACCACGTCAGGTGGTCCGCCCACGGGCAGGTGCCGGCCGACCTGACGCCCCGGGTACGCGACCAGGACCTCGCCGTCGTCCACACGAGCCTGGCCGCGACCGGCGCGGGCAAGCGGGTGGGCAAGGACAATCCGCTCGTCTCGTTCCCGGCGCCGGCGAGGATCACCGAATACTTCACTCCGGGTGTGCCGTGGTCGGTCGACTGGGGCCAGTACGGGTCGGACGAGCCGGACTGGCCGGAGGCATGGCTCGCCACCGGTACGCCCCGGACCTACCGGCTCGGTCCGCCGGTGGTCGAGCGGTGGTACGTCGGGGTGTTCGGACCTGCGCTCCCGGCGGGCGAGACCTGGGTGGGCCGCAAGGGCGACGCGATCGAGGTGGACGCCCCGCTCTTCGCCGATCAGGCGCCCGACCGCCGCGGCAGCTCCCGCCTCGGCAGCACCCGGATCGGCCTGAGGCGGGACGGCCGGCAGCTCGGCGGGTCCGAGGGCGCCTACGGCTACTTCGGCGTCCCGGCCGACCCGGGGACGTACCGGCTCGAAATCGAGTCGACCCGCCCGACGTCCGACCTGTCCACCCGCGTCGACTCGGCATGGACCTTCCGGTCCGAGCGGGCGGGCACCGACGACCCGAAGGCCCCGGCGACGCCGGTCCCCATGATGGCGGTGCGGTTCGCGCCCGTGTTGAACGACCGCAACCAGGCACCCGCCGGGCGGCTGTTCGACGTGCCCGTCTACGTCCAGCGCCAGGCGGGAGCGGAGTACGGCACCATGACCGACCTCACGGTGCAGGTCTCGTACGACGACGGCGCCACCTGGCGTCGGGTGCCGCTGACGGGGAGCGGCCTGAACCGGACCGCCCACCTGGCGCATCCGGCCCGCCCCGGCTTCGTCTCGCTGCGGACCAGCGCGACCGACTCGGCCGGCAACAGTGTGCGGCAGACCGTCATCCGCGCATACGCGACGCGGTGAGCGGGCGGGCCCGCCCGGGTGGTGCGGCGGTCGACCACCTGGGCGGGCCCGGCGCACCGGCCGCCAGGCCGTCCACCGGACGTTGCCCGTCAGCGGGTCACCAGGGCAGCACGCCGTAGCCGCCGCCGGCGTCCATCTGGTGGCCCCAGAGCAGCCCGGTCGGCCCGTCGGCCGGCAGCGTCGCCAGGTGCACGCTCACCTCCGCGCCCTGCTCCGCCGTGCGGAAGCCGCTGTGCCCGTTGAAGTCGGTGGCGCAGTAGCCCGGGTTGGCCGCGTTCACCTTGATCGGGGTGTCCCGCAGCTCCTTGGCGTACATGGCGGTGACCATGTTCAGCGCCGCCTTCGACGCCGGGTACGGCACCGAGGCCAGCGCGAAGAAGGAGCCCTGCGGGTCGGTCATCGTGGCGATGGAGCCGACCTCGCTGGAGACGTTCACGATGCGCGCCGCCGGTGCCCGGCGCAGCAGCGGCAGCAGCGCGTTGGTCACCGTCACCACGCCGATCACGTTCGTCTCGTGGACCCGCCGCATCGTCTCGGCGGTGGTCTCGCTCGGCAGCGCCCGCTCGCCGTCGCCGAGGAAGATGCCGGCGTTGTTGACCAGCACGTCGAGCCGGCCGTACTCCTTCTCGACCAGCTCGGCGGCCCGGGCGACGGACTCCGCGTCGGTCACGTCCAGCGGCACGTGGCGGGCGTCGACCCCGCCGTCGCGCAGCTCCCGCTCGGCGGCCCGGCCACGGTCGGCGTCCCGGGCGCCGACCAGCACCGTCATGCCGAGGGTGCCGAGCTGCCGGGCGGTCGCGAGGCCGATTCCCCTGTTGGCCCCGGTGACCAGGGCGATCGTGTTCGTCGTCATGGCGTCGACCCTGCCCGCCGGGCCGGGCGTCGGGGAGGGACCGCCCGAGGCTGGGACCGGCGGTACCACCCTGGCCGGCGGCGCGTACGGCAGGCTGGACGGCATGACGACCATGGGGCTGCGCCGCGCCGAGCTGGCGGCCTTCCTGCGTACCCGCCGCGCCCGGCTGCGCCCCGCCGAGGTCGGCCTGCCCGACGGGGCCCGCCGCCGCACCCCAGGCCTGCGCCGGCAGGAGGTGGCGCAGCTCGCCGGGATGTCGGTCGACTACTACGTCCGGCTGGAGCAGGGCCGTGGCCCGCGCCCGTCCGGGCAGGTGCTGGCCGCGCTGGCCCGGGCGCTGCTGCTCACCCGCGACGAGCGCGCGTACCTGTTCCGGGTCGCCGGGCAGAGCCCACCGCCGACGGCCGGGCCGAACCGGGAGGTGGACGCGGGGTTGCGGCACCTGATCGACGCGATGACCGACACCCCGGCGTACGTCGTCGACGCCCGCTACGACGTGCTGGCCTGGAACCGGCTGGCGGAGCACTTCGTCGGGGATCTGTCGGCGGTGCCCACCGCCGACCGCAACATGGTCCGCTGGATGTTCCGGCGGCCCGCCGACGACGCGCACTGGTCCGACCCCGACACCGTGCGTTTCGTCCGCGGCACGGTCGCCGACCTGCGCGCCGCCTACGGCCGCTACCCCGCCGACCGGGGCCTCGCCGAGCTGGTCACGGAGCTGCTCGGCACCTCGCCCCGGTTCGCGCGGTTCTGGGGCGAGCACGACGTCGAGGAGCGTCGCCCCGTGGTCAAGCGGGTGGTGCACCCGGACGTCGGGCCGCTGGAGTTCGAGTGCCGGGTGCTGCACGTGCCGGAGACCGGCCAGCGGGTGATCGTCTACGTCCCCGAGCCCGGCTCGCCCACCCACGCGGCGTTCCGCCGGCTCGCCGGGCACGTCACGGTG
>NZ_JBSGDY010000205.1:0-9389 GCF_053602615.1 Micromonospora sp. NPDC004336 | reverse complement strand
GACGCCGGTCTGGGCCAGCCCCGCCGTCACGAGCAGGACGCGGCTGTCCACCCGGTCCGCGAGCCGGCCGGTCAGCGGCGCACCGGCCCGTGCCGCACCGGCTCGTCCGGCGGGCCGGTCACGTCGACCCCGGACGGACCGGTGACCGGCAGCGCGGCCCGCACCGCGAAGCCGCCGTCGGGCTGCGGGCCGGAGACGAGCGACCCGCCGGCGACGCGTACCCGCTCGGCGAGCGCGAGCAGCCCGCTGCCGTGCGACGGCGGGCCGGGCAGCGGGCCGGCCGGCGGCCGCGCGTTGACCACCGACACCTCGATCTGGTCGCCGCCGCGGGCGAGGCGCACGTCGACCGCGGCGCCCGGGGCGTACCGGGCCGCGTTGGTCAGCGCCTCGCGGACCACCCGGTGCGCGGCGAGCCGTACCCGCGCCGGCAGCTCGGCCGTGTCGGGGGGCGCCGCCAGCCGGACCGCCATGCCCGCCTCCCGGGCGCCGTCGACCAGCTCCGCGACGGTCTCCTCGGCGGGCCGGGTGGAGCTGGCGCCGCCCTCCTCGCGGAGCAGCCCGATGATCTCGTGCAGCCGCTCGGTGGCGGTCGCGACGCTGGCCCGCAGCTCCCCGGCGGCGGCCCGGTGCCGCGGGCCCAGATCGGCGGCGACCTCCAGGGCGGCGGCGCGCAACGCGATCAGGCTCAGGTCGTGGCCGAGCGAGTCGTGCATCTCCTGGGCGATGCGGGCCCGCTCCCGCAGCCGGATCCGCTCGGCGGCGCCGCGCTCCTCCCGGACCAACGCCTCGGCGTGCCAGCGGCCGGCCTCGTTCAGCTCGTGCTGCTGGCGCCGGTACCGGCCGACCAGCCACGGGAACACGCCGGCGAAGAGCAGCACCGAGGCGAGCAGGAACCAGGTGGCCGCGCCGGTGCCGAGCAGCCCCAGGTTGAGCGCGGTGCCGCCGGCCGCGAGCACGGCGAAGGCGACCGCGGCCGGCGCGGCGGTGGCGCTGCGGCGCCCGGCCAGGTAGCTGAACACCGGGATCGAGAAGAGGAAGTTGCCGTCCAGCAGCGAGCCGACCACCACCACGACGACGGCCGCCACCGGCCACCGCCGGCTCACCGCGACCGCCACGCCGAGCGACAGCAGCGCGCCCCCCGCCAGGGCGACGGCCCGCCCGGAGTGCGGCGGGGTGACGCCCGCGTACCCGATCGGGGCGGCGGTCACCAGCCACAACAGCACGTCACCGGCCCGCCGCCGGGCCTCCGCCCGGGACCACCACCCACCGCCCCGCCCGCTCTCCACGGCGGCCAGGCTACCCAGGGCCGACGCGGGCGGGCACCGACGAAAGTCAGGTGCTCAGCTGATCTCCTCGGCCCAGGCGCGCCAGTCGTCGAGCACCCCGTAGAGCGCCGGCGTCAGCCAGCCCGGCGCGGAGCGCCGGAACACCCCCGGATCCATCGATCCGGCGCCCGCCGGCAGCGCGCCCAGCAGATTCGGCACCAGCTCGGTCAGGTTGGCCCAGTGCACCAGCTCCGGGTCGGCCGGCCAGGCGCCGATCACCACGCCGGCCGGCACCGCCCGCCGCTCCAGGGCCTCCAGGGTGAGCGCCGTGTGGTTGAGGGTGCCCAGCCCCGCCCGGGCCACCACCACGGCCGGGGAGCCCAGCGAGACCGCCAGGTCGGCCACCGTCCAGGGCTCCCCCGACGGCCGCAGCCCCATCGGTACGAGCAGCCCGCCGGCGCCCTCCACCAGCACCAGGTCGTGCTTCTCGGCCTCCTCGCGGACGGCGTCGACGGCGGTGTAGAGCTCCAGCGGCTCCAGCTCGGCGACGCGGGCCGCGGCCAGCGGGGCGAGCGGGTCGGGGAAGCTGGCCAGGGTGCGGCCGGTCAGCGGGGCGGCCAGCCGGTTGACGGAGTCGACGTCGCCGGGCTCGCCGCCGGCCGTACCGGTCTGGCCCGGCTTGACCACCGCGACGCGTAGGCCCGCGGCCTGCGCGGCGGCGGCGGTCGCCGCCGTCACCACGGTCTTGCCGACCTCGGTGTCGGTGCCGGTCACCAGCACCGGCCCCCGCCAGGGCACCGTCACCGTGTCGCCTCGGTTCGCGACTGCGGGGCTCGCAAGACCGGCTCACTCCTCGCGCTCACGGTGCACACTCCACGATGGTCTCCAGGGCCCGCTCGAAGTCCCGCCGGGGCACCCCCGCGCTGATCGTCAGCCGCAGCCGCGACCGACTGTCGGGCGTGGACGGCGGGCGGAAGCAGCCGACGGCCACCCCCCGGTCGCGGCAGTCGGCCGCCCACGCCGTCGCCGCCTCCGGCCCGGGCGCGGCGACCGAGACGACCGCCCCGTCGGGATCGGAGACGGTCAGGCCGGCGGCGGTCAGCCGGCGCACCACGAGGGCGGCCCGCTCCGCCAACTCGGCGCGCAGGTCGTCGCCGGCGCGGGCCAGGCCGACGGCGGCGTGCACGCCGGCCGCGACGGCCGGGGGCAGCGCGGTGTCGAAGATGAACGTCCGCCCGGTCTCGATCACGTGCCGGACGAACTCCGCCGGCCCGGCGACCACCCCGCCCGCCCCGCCGAGGGCCTTGGACAGGGTGGCGGTGACCACCACGTCGGGCTGGCCGGCGAGGCCGGCGGCGGCGACGCCCCCCGCGCCCGCCGGACCGGTCACCCCGAGGGCGTGCGCGTCGTCGACGAGCAGCAGCGCGCCGTGTTCCCGGGCGACGGCGTGCAGGCGGGCCAGCGGGGCGAGGTCGCCGTCGACGGAGAAGACCGACTCGGTGACGACCACCGCCGGCCGCCCGGGCGCGGCGGCGAGCGCGGCGGCCACCGCCGCCACGTCGCCGTGCGGCGTCACCACGGTCTCCGCGCCGGAGATCCGGCAGCCGTCGATCAGCGAGGCGTGGTTGTGGGCGTCGGAGACGAGCAGCGTACGCGGCCGCGTGAGCGCCCGGACGGCCGCGAGGTTGGCCAGGTAGCCGGACGAGAACACCAGCGCCCGGTCGGCGCCGAGCCAGTCGGCGAGGGCGTCCTCCAGCGCGTGGTGGGCGTCGGTGGAGCCGCGCACCAGCCGCGACCCGGTGGCGCCCAGCCCGTACGCCGACAGCGCCCGCGCCGCCGCGGCGGTGACCTCGGGGTGGGCGGCCAGGCCGAGGTAGTCGTTGCCGGCCAGGTCCACCACGGCGTCGCCGGCGGCCCGGGGCAGCAGCCGGCGGGTCAGTCCCGCCTTCGCGCGCAGCTCGGCGCGGCGGTCGAGCGCCGTCAGCCAGTCCGCCACCGTCACCCCCCACGCTGCCCGCGCCGACCCTCGTCGGCCGCTTCCGCCGGGCGAAATTACCACCCGCCCGTCGCGGCCCGGCGTGTCCACCCCGCCGTCGCGGGCCCGACACGCGGGGCGTTCTCCCCGCTCGGGCGGCCTTGTAGGGTACGAGCCATGCCAGAGATCCTCGACCAGGCCCGAACCCAGGTGCTGGAGAACGGCGTCGGTCTCGACGAGGCCGGTGTCCTCGCCGTGCTGAACCTGCCCGACGAGCACCTGCCCGCCGCCCTCCAGCTCGCCCACGAGGTGCGGATGCGCTGGTGCGGCCCCGAGGTGGAGGTCGAGGGCATCGTCTCGCTGAAGACCGGCGGCTGCCCCGAGGACTGCCACTTCTGCTCGCAGTCCGGCCTGTTCACCTCGCCGGTGCGCTCGGTCTGGCTGGACATCCCCTCCCTGGTCGAGGCGGCGAAGCAGACGGCCGCGACCGGCGCCACCGAGTTCTGCATCGTGGCCGCCGTGCGCGGCCCCGACGCCCGGCTGATGAAGCAGATGCGCGAGGGCGTCGCCGCGATCAAGGCGGAGGTCGACATCCAGGTGGCCGCCTCCCTGGGCATGCTCAGCCAGGAGCAGGTCGACGAGCTGGTCGAGATGGGCGTGCACCGCTACAACCACAACCTGGAGACCTGCCGCTCCTACTTCCCCAACGTGGTCACCACGCACTCGTGGGAGGAGCGCTGGGAGACCCTGCGGATGGTCCGCGAGTCGGGCATGGAGGTCTGCTGCGGCGGCATCCTCGGCCTCGGCGAGACGGTGGAGCAGCGGGCCGAGTTCGCCGCGCAGCTCGCCGAGCTGGACCCGCACGAGGTGCCGCTGAACTTCCTCAACCCCCGCCCCGGCACTCCGCTGGGCGACCGGCCGGTGGTGGAGGGCAAGGACGCGCTGCGCGCCATCGCCGCGTTCCGGCTGGCGATGCCGCGCACCATCCTGCGGTACGCGGGCGGCCGGGAGATCACCCTCGGCGACCTGGGCACCCGCGACGGCCTGCTGGGCGGCATCAACGCGGTGATCGTCGGCAACTACCTGACCACCCTGGGCCGGCCGGCGACGGCCGACCTGGAGCTGCTCGACGACCTGAAGATGCCGGTCAAGGCGCTCTCCGCGACGCTGTGACCAGCCCGGTGACGACGAGTGACGCGGTGCCGGCGGCCGACGCGACGTCGGCCGCCTGGTGCGACCGCTGTGGTGAGGCGGCGGCGGGCCCGCACGACGCGTGCGCGGCGGCCCGGGTGCTCGAGCCGCCGCGCTTCTGCGCGCACTGCCGCCGCCGGATGAAGGTGCAGGTGCTGCCGGTCGGCTGGGCCGCCGTCTGCGTCGAGCACGGCGAGATCCGGGGCTGACGGCGATGCTGCGGGGCCGGGCGGTGACCCTGCGGCCGGCGACGGCCGGGGACGTGCCGGCGCTCGCCGCGATCCGGGCCACCCCGGAGGTCCGGCGCTGGTGGCGCGGCGGCGACGACCTCGCCGCCGCCGTCCGCGCCGACCTCGCCGACGGGTCCCTTTCCGTGTACGCGATCGAGCACGGCGGCCGGGTGGTCGGCGCGATCCAGTGGTACGCCGAGGACGACCCGGACTACCGGCACGCCAGCATGGACGTCTTCCTCGACCCGGCCGTACGCGGCGCGGGGCTGGGCGGGGACGCGATCCGCACCCTGGTCCGGCACCTGATCGACGAGTACGGCCACCACCGGTTCACGATCGACCCGGCGGCGGCGAACACGGCGGCCGTCCGGGCGTACGCGAAGGTCGGCTTCCGCCCCGTCGGGGTGCTGCGCCGCTACGAGCGCGGCGAGGACGGGCGGTGGCACGACGGGCTGCTGATGGACCTGCTCGCCGACGAGCTGGCCGACTGACCGTCCGGCGGCTGACGCCGCCGGTTGCGAGGTGGTCGAGGCGGCTACAGCTGACGCAGGGCACCACCGTCGATGCTCCACTCGGCGCCGGTGACCTGCCCGGCGCGTGGGGACAGCAGGTGGGCGATGACGCCGGCCACCTCCTCCGGGGTGCCGAGGCGGCCCGTGGGCAGGCGGCGTTCGGTGCGGACGAAGTGCTCCACGGCCTCGTCGGCCGGCAGGTCGAGGCGCCTGGCGAGCTGGTCGGCGAAGCCTCCGGGCGCGTCGAACAGGGCCGTCCGGGTGGGACCGGGCGAGACGACGTTGGAGCGGATGCCGCTCGGCCCGAGGGAGGTGGCCAGGGACTTGGACACCGACAGCAGCGCCGCCTTCGCGGCGGCGTAGTCGGCGATCGAGGCGTCGGGGAGCCGGGCGGCCTCGCTGGCGACGTGGACGATGCTGCCGCCGTCGGGGTTCGCCGCCAGCAGGGGCAGGGCGGCGCGGGTGAGCCGTACGGCGGCGTGCAGGTTGAGTTCGAAGGTGGCGTGCCACTGGTCGTCGTCGATGTCGGCGAAGCTGTCGCGGGAGACCAGGGCGGCGGCGTTGTTGACCAGGCCGTCCAGCTTTCCGTGCCGGTCCAGTACGTGGGCGACCGCCCGGGCGGCGGCCTCGCGGTCCGTGAGGTCGGCGCGGTGCAGGTCGACGGTCTCCGGAAGGGCGCGGGGGTCGGCCCGGCCGCGGGCGACGGCGATCACGCGGGCTCCCTCGTCCGTCAACAGGCGGGCGGTGGCCAGGCCGATGCCGCTGGTGGCGCCGGTGACGAGGATGACCTTGCCGGTGAGCTGCAGATCCATGATCTTTCCTTCCGGGGAGGGATGGGAGGGATGACCCGAGGGGCGAACGGTGCGCCGTCCGCCCCTCGGACGCCGGTCGAGCCGACCCGCCGGAGTCGACGGGCCGACCGGCGGGGTGGCGGGCCGACCGGCCCGGGGGTGGCCGAGCCGGTCGGCGGGTCGGATCTCGGTCGAAGGGTGGCCCGTGGCCGGGGGTGCCCCGCGTCGGGCGCGGCCGGCCGGGGGTCGCGTTCAGGCGCGCCTGGCCCGCAGGAAGACGGCGGCGATGAGGACCCCGAGCGCCACCAGGGCGGCGTTGACGGCGATCGCGACGGTGACGCCGTCCAGGATCGCGGCGGCGGTGGTCGCGCCTGCGGTGACCGCCGTGACGATCGCGGACATGATCGGGGTGCCCATGGTGATGCCGACCTGCTGCGACATGGTGGCCAGGCCGGTGGCCAGGCCCTGCTCCCGGTCGGGCAGCCCGCTGGTGGCGGTGACCATGAAGCCGACGATGACCAGCATGTTGCCGACGCCGCCGAAGAACGTGGCGGGCAGGAGCAGCGCCATCGAGGGGGCGGTGCCCGCGCCCAGGAAGATCAGCGCCGCGGTGAAGACGGCCTGGATCAGGCCGCCCGCGACCAGCGTGGTCAGGGTGGAGGTCCGGGCGATCACCCTCGGGGCCAGCAGTCCGCCGACCACGGTGCCGAGGCCCAGGACGCCGAAGGAGATCCCGGCGACCAGGGCGGAGAAGCCGAGGGTCTTCTGCATGTACAGGGTGAGCAGGTAGACCAGCGAGGTCTCGGTGACGAAGGCGAGCAGCCCCAGCGCGTTGCCCCAGGCCACGTTGCGGCGACGCAGCACCCCCAGCGGGACGAGCGGCTGGGCCACCTTCCGCTCGACGAGGTAGAACACGACGAGCAGCAGCGCGCCGGCGACCAGCCCGGTCAGGGCGTGCGGGTTGGTCCAGCCGTGCTCGCCGGCCTGGGTCAGACCGTAGACGAGCCCGAGCAGGCCGAGGGTCACCGCGAGGGCGCCGGGCAGGTCGAGCCTCGGCCGGCCGGCCGGCTTCGACTCCTGGATGACCGAGGGAGCGACCAGCAGGACGGCGAGGGCGACGGGCACGTTGATGAAGAAGGCCCAGCGCCAGGACAGCACGTCCGTGAGGACGCCCCCGAGGATGGCGCCGGTGGTGAATCCGGCGGACATCAACGCGCCGCTGAGGCCGAGGGCCTTCTGCCGCAGCGGGCCCTCGGGGAAGGAGGTGGTCAGCAGGGACAGGCCGGCGGGGGTGGCGGCCGCGGTGGCCAGGCCCTGGAGGACGCGGGCGACGATCAGCACCTCGGGGCTGGTGGTGAGCCCGCCCACGAGGGAGGCCACCCCGAGCAGGCCGATGCTGCCGAGGAAGATCCGCTTACGGCCGACCAGGTCGCCGATGCGGCCGAAGAGGAGGGTGAACCCGGCCGCGCTCAGCGCGAACGAGGTGGCGATCCACTGGAGGTTGGACAGCGAGAAGCCGAGCCCGTCGCCGATTGCGGGCAGCGCGACGTTGAGGATCGAGAAGTCGACGGCGAGCATGAACTGGGTGACCAGCAGGACGGCGAGGACCAGCCGGAGCCGGCCGGTCAGCCGGTGCGGGACGGCGGGGGCGAGGGGCGCGGTGCGCGGCGACGCGACGGTGGTTGCGGACATGACCTTCGTTTCGTTCGGTCCGCCGGGTCGGAACCGGCGGAGGAGGCGGCGGGGCCCGGGAACGATCGGACCACTTAACGGGACTGCGATCCCGTTACGTCGCAGACCGTACCACCCCGGAGAGCCGTAACGGAACCACAATCCCGATAAGGTGTTCTGTGGCATCGTGAAGCGCCGCACGAAGGAGATCCGTTCCATGGCTGACACCCCCGCCCCCGGCACCGTCCGGCCCGGTGGCCGCACCGCCCGCGTCCGCGAGACAGTCCTCCAGACGGCCGCCGACGTGCTGGCCGAGGCGGGCTTCGAGGCGCTGGACCTGGCCGAGGTCGCCCGCCGGGCCGGGGTCGGCCGGACGACGGTCTACCGCCGCTGGGGCACCTCCGGCACGCTCGCCGCCGACCTGCTCGACGACATGGCCGCGCAGTCCCTGCCCCGCACCGACACCGGCTCCGTCGAGGGCGACCTGCGCGCCAACGCGCGCCTGGTGGTCCAGACCCTCACCGACCCCCGGCAGGGCCGGCTGTTCAAGGCCCTGATCGCCGCCTCACTCTGCAACGAGCAGGCCGCCGAGGCGCTGCACCGCTTCTACACCACCCGCATCGAGGAGTGGGCCGGCTGCGTCACCGACGCCGTCCACCGCGGCGAAATCCCCGCCGGCACCGACGCCCGTCGCGTCATCGCGGCGGTCTCCGCCCCGCTCTACTACGCGCTGCTCAACACGGGCGCGCCCCTCACGGAGGCCGACGCCCACGACGCCGCGGACGCCGCCCTCGCCGCGGCGCGCGCCGGGGTCTGGGTGACCGCCGCCGACCAGCCCCGGTAGGGGTCGCCGGAGCCCTCACCCGTCCCAGACGAGGTTCCCGTCGGCCACGGGGCGGGCGCCGTCGGCGGGGCGGTGCGGGGCGAGCCGGCCGTCGGGCATCAGGTGGCGCACCGGCACGCCGCGACCCAGCACGGCGACGTCGGCGATGAGCCGCCGGTGGCAGCGCCACCAGACGCTCTCGCTGCACATCACCGCCGTGGTCCGGGCCGCCGCGTCGGCCAGCACCGCGTCCAGCGCCGCCCGGAAGTCGGCGGTACGGGTGTACGCCGCGTACGCCCGGAAGGCGGCCACGGTCCACCAGGTGTCCGGCTCGTCGACCCCGGCCGGGGTGTGCCGCCGGCCGCCGAGGCGCTGCTCCCAGCGGTAGTCCACGCCGGCCGCCGGCAGCCAGCGGGCCAGCTCCTCCCGGCGTACGTCGGGATTGGTCCGGCTGGCCGGAAACCGCCGCACGTCCACGACGAGCGCGACCCCGGCGGCCGTCAGCAGCTCCCCCAGCCGCGCCCGGTCCGCGGCCCCGTGTCCCACCGTCACCAGCTCCACGAGAAGAGGAATGCCCCGAATCCCGGCCGGCTACCGCCCGGGATGCCCGCGCGGGGCGGCGGGCGGCGCGGCCGGCGGCGAGGCTGCGAGGGTGTACGCCGACCCACCGGCCGACGGGGCCGACGCGCTCGACTGGCTGGCGTTCGAACAGGCCGGCGTCGTCACCACCGCCCAGGCGACCCGTTCGCTGACCGAGATCGACGGGGCGCACCACATGGACGTGCGGCACTGGGCGGCCGACATGAGACGCCAGAACGACGTCTGGACCTCGGGGAAGGAAGAAGACCGCGCAGGCGATGCCGACCCGCAGGTCGGTGGCGAAGGCCACGAGGCTGACGATCACCGCGCCCAGGGTCGCGCCGATCTGCGG
>NZ_JBSGDY010000204.1:0-9453 GCF_053602615.1 Micromonospora sp. NPDC004336 | reverse complement strand
GTGCTGCTCCGAGTTCATCGGCTACTCGACCGCGCCCGGCCCCACGGGACCCTGGACGTACCGCGGGACCATCATGCCCCGACAGGGCAGCACCGACGCGCCGGGGGTGGCGTACCTGCCGGAGGTCTCGGCCGCGTCGGCGGAGGCGCTGGCCGGCCGGATCGCCGCCGTGGCCGGGCCCGGCGACCGGGTGCTGGTCTCCGTGCACTGGGGCTCCAACTGGGGGTACGAGGTGCCGCCCGGCCACGTCGACTTCGCCCACCGGCTGGTCGACGCCGGCGTGGACGTGGTGCACGGACACTCGTCGCACCACCCGCGTCCGGTCGAGGTCTACCGCGACCGCCTGGTCCTCTACGGCTGCGGCGACCTCGTCGACGACTACGAGGGGATCGGCGGGCAGGAGGCGTACCGGCCGGAGCTGCGGCTGCTCTGGCTGCCCGTCCTCGACGCGGCGACCGGCGCGCTGCGGCGGCTGCGCGCGGCCCCGATGCGGATGCGCCGGATGCGGCTGGAACGGGCCGCGCCGGGGGAGGCCCGCTGGCTGGCCGACCTGCTGGGCGGGTTCGGCCCGCCGTTCGCCGCCGCCGGCGTCGACCCCGACGGGCTGCTCACCCTCCGCCCGCGCTGACCCGGGCCGGGCCGGGCCGGGTCCGCCTGGCCGGGTCAGCCGGGTCGGGCCGGGTCAGCCGGTTCGGCCGCCGCGCGTGGCGCGCGCCACCGCCGGCCGGGGCGAGGAACCGCGACGACCCCAGGGACGCATCATAGATACATGACGCATCCCTCCTCCCCGGGCCGGACCGCCGCGCCGTCGGCCGCCGACCGCGCCTACCGCCACCTGAAGCGGGCGATCCTCGAGCAGATCCACCCGGGCGGGTCGCTGGTGACCGAGGGGGAGATCGCCGAGGCCGCCGGGGTGTCCCGCACCCCGGCGCGCGAGGCGCTGCTGCGCCTGGAGGCCGAGGGGCTCGTCCGCCTCTACCCCAAGCGCGGCGCGCTGATCCGCCCGGTCTCCGCCCGGGAGATCACCGACGTGATCGAGGCGCGGCGGCTGGTCGAGCTGCACGCCGCCGAGCGGGTCTGGCCCCGGCGGCGCGAGCTGCGGGAGCACCTCGCCGCCCGGCTGGCCGAGATGCGCGCCGCACACGCCGCGGGCGACCTGACCGCGCTGATGGCGGCCGACCGCGCCTTCCACGCCACCGTGGTCGACGCGGCCGGCAACGAGATCCTCGCCGAGCTCTACCAGCGGCTGCGCGACCGGCAACTGCGGATGGGGGAGGCCAGCTTCCGGCTCTCGCCCGGCTGGGCCGAGACCGCGCTGGCCGAGCACGCCGACCAGCTCGCCGCACTCGACTCCGACGACCCGCGGCGCTGGCTCGCCGCCGTCGCCGCGCACATCGACAACGCCGCGCACGTGCTGCGGGCGCTGCGGTGAGCGTGCTCAGCGCCCCGGCGCCCGCCCCGGTCGCGCCGCGCCGGGCCGCCGCGCTGGTCTGGGGCGTGGCGGTCAGCGCGTACGTGGCCGCGGTGTTCCACCGCAGCTCGCTCGGCGTCACCGGCGTCGACGCGGCGGACCGCTTCCAGATCAACGCCTCGGTGCTGGCCACCTTCTCCGTCGCCCAGCTCGCCGTGTACGCGCTGATGCAGGTGCCCGTCGGCGTGCTGCTCGACCGGTACGGCTCCCGCCGGCTGCTCGTCGCCGGCGGCGCGCTGATGGTCGCCGGTCAGCTCTGCTTCGCCCTCGCCACCGACGTGCGCCTCGCCATCGCCGCCCGCGTCCTGGTCGGGCTCGGCGACGCGATGACCTTCATCAGCGTGCTGCGGATCGTCGCGTTCTGGTTCCCGGGGCGGCGCAACCCGCTGATGACGCAGCTCACCGGGACGTTCGGCCAGCTGGGGGCGATCCTCGGCGCCGTACCGCTGGTGGCGTTGCTGCACCGCGCGGGCTGGACCCCCGCCTTCCTCACCGCCGCGGCGGTGGGGGCGACGGTGCTGCTGATGGTCGTCGTCGCCGTCCGGGACACCCCGCACCGGGAGACCGCGACCGGTCCGGCGCCCCGCCTCGCCGTCGTCGGCCGGGAGCTGCGCGCCGCCTGGGCCCAGCCGGGCACCCGGCTGGGGCT
Organism: Micromonospora sp. NPDC004336; assembly: GCF_053602615.1. Classification (NCBI taxonomy): domain Bacteria; kingdom Bacillati; phylum Actinomycetota; class Actinomycetes; order Micromonosporales; family Micromonosporaceae; genus Micromonospora; species Micromonospora sp. NPDC004336. The sequence continues at coordinate 7,333 of NZ_JBSGDY010000204.1, read as the reverse complement.
GTGGACCCACTTCGTGACCCAGTTCTCCGGCGCGGTGTTCGCCCTGCTCTGGGGATACCCCTTCCTGGTGCAGGGGCAGGGGCTCAGCCCCACGGCCGCCGCGTCGCTGCTCACCCTGATGACCGTCGCGACCTTCCTGTCGGGGCCGGTGATCGCCCACCTGTGCGCCCGGTACCCGTTCCACCGGTCGGTGCTGGTCTTCGCCATCACCGGCGCCACCGCCGCGGTCTGGGCCGTCGTGCTGGCGTGGCCGGGACGGTCACCGGGCTGGCTGCTCGTCGCGCTGGTGCTGGTGCTCGCGGTCAACGGCCCCGGCTCCATGATCGGCTTTGACTACGCGCGCACCGCCAACCCGGTCAACCGGATCGGCAGCGCCACCGGCGTCGTCAACGTCGGCGGCTTCGTGGCCGCGATCCTGCTGGTGCTGGCCGTCGGCGTCGTGCTCGACCTGGCCACGCCGGCCGGCCGGGCCACCCCCGACCTGGCCGCGTTCCGCTGGGCCTTCGCCGTCCAGTACGCCCTCTGGGCGCTCGGCGCGGCGCAGGTCCTGCGCTACCGCAACGCCACCCGGCGCGCGGCGGCGGCCGCGCGGGAGCGTACCCCCGACCCGCGCTGAGCCCCCACCCGGCGCGACGGCGCTCCGCCCGCCGCCCACCCGCGCCCCGGGCCGGCCCGCGGGCCCGCGGCTCCGGCCGGTGGCGTCGGCCCCGGCGGTGACGTCAGGCGCCCCAGCGGCGGCGGGGACGCCGGCGGCGGTGGGTCAGGTCGTCCAGCACCAGGGTCAGGCCGGCCCCGAGCAGCCACACGTCCTTGGCCAGGCCGGTGCCCTGCTGGGTGGGCCGCAGGCTGCCCGACTCCCGCATGCCCGGCGTCTTGAGGTAGAGCTGCACCAACCCCGCGCCGAACGCCGACAACCCCAGGCCCGCCAGCGCCGACGGCACGAACGGCGCCAGCAGCGCCGCGCCCAGGGCGATCTCCGCCCGGGAGAGCAGCCGCGCGAACCGGTCGGGCTCGAGCTGGCCGAGCTGCGGGATCGCGCCGACGGCCATCCCGTGCACGCCCTGCGCCGCCTCCCCCTCCAGGCTCCGCTTGCCCAGGCCGGAGTTGAGGATGAACGCGCCGACGCTGACCCGCAGCGGCAGATGGCTGATCTTCATGGCGCACTCCCGTCCGACTGTCGAACCGTGCCCCCGCCTACCCCGCGTGGGCGGCGATAACCGCCGCGAGCGGTGCTGGGACGTGCGGGATGATCGGCGGTAGGTTCGCCGGGGGACGTCATCGACGGTGCCGCGACAGCGCACCCGGGACAACGGCGGCGCGACGCGTCGGCGTGGAGCAGGAGGAGACCGTGAGCCAGCAGGTCCGGGGAGTGATCTCCCGCAGCAAGGGCGCGCCGGTCGAGGTGACCACGATCGTGGTGCCCGACCCCGGGCCCGGCGAGGCGGTCGTGCGGATCCAGTCGTGCGGGGTCTGCCACACCGACCTGCACTACCGCGAGGGCGGCATCAACGACGACTACCCGTTCCTGCTCGGGCACGAGGCCGCCGGCATCGTCGAGCAGGTCGGCGCCGGCGTCGACTCCGTCGCGCCGGGCGACTTCGTGGTGCTCAACTGGCGGGCGATCTGCGGGGTGTGCCGCGCCTGCCGCCGGGGCCGCCCCTGGTACTGCTTCGCCACCCACAACGCGGCCAACAAGATGACCCTCACCGACGGCACGGAGCTGGCCCCGGCCCTGGGCATCGGCGCCTTCGCCGAGAAGACGCTGGTGCACGCCGGCCAGTGCACGAAGGTGGACCCGGCCGCCCGGCCCGCCGCCGTCGGGCTGCTCGGCTGCGGCGTGATGGCCGGCCTCGGCGCGGCCATGAACACCGGCGGCGTCACCCGGGGCGACTCCGTGGCCGTGATCGGCTGCGGCGGCGTCGGGGACGCGGCGGTCGCCGGCGCGGCGCTGGCCGGCGCGACGACGATCATCGCCGTGGACACCGACCCCCGCAAGCTCGACTGGGCGCGGAAGTTCGGCGCCACCCACACGGTGAACGCCCGCGAGGACGACCCGGTCGAGGCGATCCGCGCCGCCACCGGCGGCTTCGGCGCCGACGTGGTGATCGACGCCGTCGGTCGGCCCGAGACCTGGAAGCAGGCGTTCTACGCCCGCGACCTGGCCGGCACGGTGGTGCTGGTGGGCGTGCCGACGCCGGAGATGACCGTCGAGGTGCCGCTGCTGGACGTCTTCGGCCGGGGCGGCTCGCTCAAGTCCAGCTGGTACGGCGACTGCCTGCCCAGCCGGGACTTCCCGATGCTCACCGAGCTCTACCTGCAGGGCCGGCTCGACCTGGACGCCTTCGTCACCGAGGAGATCGCGCTGGACCAGGTGGAGGAGGCGTTCGCCCGGATGCACCGCGGCGACGTGCTCCGCTCGGTGGTGGTGTTCTGATGGCCGCCCGCGTCGACCACGCCGTCACCTCCGGCACGTTCTCCCTCGACGGGCAGACCTTCGACGTCGACAACAACGTCTGGGTGGTCGGCGACGACACCGAGTGCGTCGTCGTCGACGCCCCGCACGACGTCGACACGATCCTGGCCGCCGTCGGCGACCGGCGGGTACGCGCGATCCTCGCCACCCACGCCCACGACGACCACGTACGGGCGGCCCCGGCGCTGGCGCGGGCCACCGGCGCGCCGGTGCTGCTGCACCCCGCCGACCGGGTGCTGTGGGACATGGTGCACCCCGACGAGGCGCCCGGCGGCGACCTGCGGGACGGGCAGGCCGTCGAGGTCGGCGGGATCACGCTGACCGTCCTGCACACCCCCGGTCACAGCCCCGGCGCGTGCAGCTTCCACGCGCCGGCGCTCGGCGCGGTCTTCACCGGCGACACCCTCTTCGCGGGCGGGCCGGGCGCCACGGGGCGCTCGTACAGCGACTTCGGCACGATCGTCGCCTCCATCCGGGACCGCCTGCTCACCCTGCCGGCGGAGACGGTGGTGCACACCGGGCACGGCGACAGCACGACGATCGGCGCGGAGGCCCCGCACCTGGACGAGTGGCTGGCCCGAGGGCACTGACCGGGCCCGGCGGCGGAGGGGGCGGCGCCGGTCAGCCGGGGCGGCGCACGTGCAGGCGTACCGTCGTCCCGGCGGGGGTGCTGTGCACCCGGACCAGGTCGCAGAGCGCCTGCACGATCACCAGGCCGCGCCCGCCGACACCGTCGGCCGCCGGGGTCAACCGGCCGGCGAGCGGGTCGGCCAGCCAGCCGTCGTCGTGGATCTCGCAGACCAGGTGCTCGGCGGTGCGCCACACCCGCAGCACGCCGCCGCCGCCGGCGTGCGCGACGCTGTTCGTGGCCAGTTCGGTGACCGCGATCTGCAGGTCGTCCACCCGGTCCTCGTCCAGCCCGGCGACCTGGCCGTGGCCGGCGACGAACGCGCGCACCGCGGGCAGCGTCTCGAACCGGTAGGCCAGCGTCGCGACGGGCGCCGTCGGCGCGGGCAGCGGAAGGTTGTAGCGGGCGACGACGTCCGCCGGGGCGTAGGCCGGGCTCGGCCGTCGCCCGGCGTCGTCGACCAGCACCGGATGCGTCGCGTACGCGTCGGCCAGGACGCCGTCGTCGAGGCCCGCCACGTCGTACGGGCACAGGATGGTGGCCTCGCGCCCGGCGAACGCCATGTTGATCAGTGCCTCGTGCTGGGCGCAGGCCGGATACTCGGTGTCGCTGCGCCCGGCCCAGATCGGCTCGCCGATGATCCGCACCCGCCGCCCGGCGTGCCGGTCGATGAACGCCTGCAACACCCACGGGATGATCCGGCCCGGGTTGCGCCCGGCCTCGCTCATGTCCGCCCACCGCACCCCGTCGGCGTCGCCGACCGCGTCGCGGACCAGCCCCACGTTAGCGCCGGGCATCGCGACCAGCACCGGCTCCCCGGCGGCGAGCCCGTCGGTGACGAACGGCACCGTGCCCGCCAGCAGCTCGCCCGGGTCGCGGTAGAAGAGGCCCTCGTGTACGAACGCGCCCGCCGCCCCGTTCGGCCCGGGCGTCATCCACGCCTTCCGACGGGACAGCCGGCACCATCGAGGGCGTCGGCGTCGTCGCAGGCCCAGCAGACGTGACCGCCCAGCAGCCCCTGGCCGACCACCGCACCCACAGTCAATTCATCGCCCTCCGGTCGCTCGTCCCACTGTAATCCCCGGTCCCGGCACAGGCCCAACGGGTGAACCGTCGACAGCCGGCCCGCAGCGCCCGACTAGGCTGCGTCGGCATGACGACGCACGACGACGCCCGCCCACCCGCCGTACGCCAGCTTCGCCTGGTCGTCGAGGCCGAGGACTACGAGGCCGCCGTGACCTTCTTCCGTGACGCGTTGGGCCTGCCCGAGCAGGCCGCGTTCTCGGGGGAGGGGGACGCCCGGGTGGTGATCCTCGACGCCGGCCGCGCCACGCTGGAGATCGCCAACCCGGCGCAGAAGCGCATGATCGACGAGGTCGAGGTGGGGCGGCAGGTGGCCCCGAAGATCAGGGTGGCCTTCGAGGTGGACGACAGCCGGTCCGCCACCCGGCGCCTGGTCTCCGCCGGCGCCAGCGAGATCGCCCCGCCGACGGTGACGCCCTGGCAGTCGCTCAACTCCCGCCTCGACGCCCCGGCCGGCCTGCAGATCACGCTCTTCCAGGAACTGCTCGACGCGGACGAGCGGACCGCGCTCGACGGCTTCGGCACCGACCGGGCCCGCGAGGACTAGCCCCGACGCCAGCGGGGCGGGCGGCCCACGGCCGACCGGCGGTCGTCGGTGCCGGGGTCGCCGCCCCGCGTCGGTGTCGCCACGGCGCCCTTCGGGGGCGGCCCACGGCCGACCGACGGTCGTCGGTGCCGGGGTCGCCGCCCCGCGTCGGCGTCGTCCGACGCGGCGCCCTCCGCCGAGGCGGGTACCCCTCACCGCCGGAGCCGGTCGAGCCCGCCTGCTCCGTGTGCCGTGCGGGTCTGCCCGGCGACGCCGCCCGCACGGGAAACCGGATGCGTCCCGTCCCGCGCCGAGGAATGATCCGTCACCGTGCAGCCCACCGCCGGCCCGACCGCCCGCCACGCGGCATCCATTCCCGCCCAGCGCGCGGCACTCACCCCCGCCCAGCGCGCGGCGATCGCGCACGTCCGCGCCACGGCGTTGCGGGATCGTCCCGCCGCCCTGGCCGCCATCGCCCGCGCGCTCGCCGGCTCGGGCGTGGCCCACCGGCCGGAGCGGCTGATCGAGGCGATCGGTCGGCACGGCCGCCTCACTCTCAACTTCCATCCCGACCGGCTGCTCGCCGACGGGCGTACGGTCGCCGCCGCCCTCGACGCCGAGGGCGTCTACCGCAGCCAGTTCGAGACCGGCATCTCCAACGGCGGGCTGACGGCCTTCCCCGGCGGCGACCGGGACCGCTGGGAGGAGAACCTCTTCGGCGGCGCCTACCAGGAACCCGGCGTGCTGCCGGCGGACCGCCCGAAGTACGGCGGACTGAACCTCCTCGACCATCCGGACGGCGCCTGCCCCCGGTTCGGCTCCTGCCATCTGCGGCTGCGTCCGGAGGTGCTGTCCCGGTCGACGTTCTGCTTCGGCGACAGCCACCTGGGCCCCCGCGACCTGGGCACGATCGACGTCTTCGAGCCGGTGCTGGCGGCCCTGCTCGCCGCGACCGACGGCACCGGGATCAGCCTCGGCGTGCCGGGGGACGTGGTGACCCTGGTCCAGTCGCTGCTACGCCGACGCGAGGACGTCGCCGCAGCCCCCGGCGCGGCGGGCCGCGCCCTCGACGACTACGTCGAGGCCCAGGTCCACGGGGAGCTGAGCCTGGCCCGGGACGTGGAGACGGTGGTCGCAGACCCGTCGTTCCGGGGCACCGAGGCCGGCGAGACGCTCGCCGGCCTCGCCCGACGCCACGGTGTCGCCCTGCGCTGGCACGCCGGCTTCGAGCTGCCCGTCGACGGGATCGACCCCGACTTCCGAGGCCCGGCCATCCCGCCGCTGGCCGCCCGGGTGCATGCCGAGTTCGCCCGGCCGGGAGATCCGATCGACGCCGCCCTGATCGGGCGCGCGGCGGCCTCCCTGGTCACCGAGCCGTCCCGGTGGGCCGATCGCGGGCCGGTCGAGGTCACCCGCCAGCACCTCAAGCAGCTCTGGCACGTCCTCGTCCGGTTCGGCACCCCACGCGCGGGCTGAACCGCCGCAGTCGGTGACCAAGATCCGTGCAACTTCCCGGAAAGAGCGGCCTCGGCCTCTCCGGAGGCCGCAGTTTCCACGAAGTTGCGGCGTTCGCTGGCGTTGGAGCACCGACGGCACAGGACCGCATCGGGTCGGGCAGGGAGCGAAAGCGGCCCTGCCGGATAGTCGTCCTCAGCGCCTCGTGTGTCGGTGACGGGCGGGTCGCGTTCGGCGTCCCGGATGTCCAGTGACGGGGACCGCAGTCTCCCGCCACCGGCCGCATATCCGGAATGACCGACACACCGGCCCGGTTGTGTCCCCCGTATCGCCGGAACCGAAACCCCTCCGGCGAGGGCAGTTTCCCCCGAGGAGCGCTCAGCCAAGGAGCGCTTCGCCTGACCGAAAGGGCAACCATCGTGAAGTACGACTTCACTCGGTGGCTCCCGGCCATCGCGAAGGACTCGAAGGACTCGAACAGCAAGATCGCGCTGAGCGTGGTGGGTGTCGCCGCCCTCGGTGGGCTGGCCTTCGGGCCGACGGCGGTGGCCGCACCGGTGACGAGCGGACCGCACGAGGGTGCCGTGGCCGCGATCGAGCAGGCCACCGGCCGCACCCAGCCCGCCCCCACCGGGGAGTCGGCGCTGACCACCGGCGGTACGACGGACAAGCCGGCCGCCGACAAGCCCAGCCGCAAGGAGCTGATCCCGCACGGCGTGCAGGGTGCGCAGTCGCGTGTCCCGCTCGACGACGCGCAGCTCGCCAACGCCAAGGCCATCGTCGAGGAGGCCAAGGAGACCGGCGTGGGCAAGCGGGGAGCCGTCATCGGCATCGCGACCTCGCTGCAGGAGTCGAAGCTCTACAACCTGGGTCACCTGGGCGTGTACAACGACCACGACTCGCAGGGTCTGTTCCAGCAGCGCCCGTCGTCGGGTTGGGGTTCGCCCGACCAGATCACCGACCCGGAGTACTCGTCGCGGGCGTTCTTCGACGCGCTCAAGAACGTCGGCGGCTGGCAGGAGCTGCCGCTGACCACCGCCGCGCAGACGGTCCAGGTCTCGGCCTATCCGTTCGCGTACGCGCAGTGGGAGGAGCAGGCGGCGGACATCGTCGCGCAGCTCTGGTGACGACCGCATGACGACCGGCCGGCCCCGTTCGGGGCCGGCCG
>NZ_JBSGDY010000203.1:0-9483 GCF_053602615.1 Micromonospora sp. NPDC004336 | reverse complement strand
AGAAGGTCCGGTTGCTCGGCCGGTAGTTCAGCGTGGATGCCCAGATGCCGTCCACGTACCCGTGGCTGCCGCCGGCCATGTCGTACTTCGTGCCGCCCACCCCGCCGCGCCGGCTGCCCCGCGCGCTGCCGGTCGACGACGTGGTCCGGCTGCTGGAGACCGCCGGCGCCGCGACCGCCACCGGTGCGGACGCGCCGCTTGCGCTGCGTGACCGGGCGCTGCTGGAGTTCCTGTACGGCACCGGGGCGCGGATCTCCGAGGCGGTCGGCGCGGCCGTCGACGACCTCGACGTCGACGAGGGCACCGTGCTGCTGCGCGGCAAGGGCGGCCGGACCCGGCTGGTGCCGATCGGCGGGTACGCGGTCGAGGCGCTGCGCGCCTGGCTGGTGCGGGCCCGGCCCGGGCTGGCCGCGACCGGCCGGGGCACCCCGGCGGTGTTCCTCAACGCCCGTGGCGGCGCGCTGTCGCGGCAGGGGGCCTGGACCATCCTGCGCCGCGCCGCCCAGCGGGCCGGCCTGCCCGTCGACGGGCCGCAGGCGGTCTCCCCGCACACCCTGCGCCACTCCTACGCCACGCACCTGCTCGACGGCGGCGCGGACGTGCGGGTGGTGCAGGAGTTGCTCGGCCACGCCTCGGTGACCACCACCCAGGTCTACACGCTGGTCACCGTCGAGCGGCTGCGCGAGGTGTACGCCACGGCCCATCCCCGGGCGCGCGGCTGACGGAGTCCAGCCGTCCGGCCCGTCCGCGCTGGCCGGTCCGGTGGGGGTGGCCTGGTCGGCGGGGCGGCGACACGCCGAGCGGGTGCGACCGGCCCGCGGAGCGGTGGCGTACAGTCGGCATCGGCGCGGACCTCCTGGGGCAGGCGGACCGGGGTGCGCAGCGGCGCCGCGAAGGACGTCGGACGGCTCCGACGCCGGGTGGTCGTCGGGAGGGGGCAACGAGGACATGGCTGGCAACGGTGACCGTGCCGAGACCTGGACGTCGGAGCTCCGCGAGCAGCAGGCCACGCTCGGAGCGGATCTGGGTCCGGCGGATCCGGCGGCCTACACGATGCGTAAGCCGATCCCCGAGCCGATGCCGACCGATCGGCACGGACCGGCCCGGATCATCGCGATGGCCAACCAGAAAGGTGGCGTGGGCAAGACCACCACGACCATCAACCTGGGTGCAGCGCTGGCCGAATACGGCCGCAAGGTGCTGCTCGTCGACTTCGACCCGCAGGGCGCGCTCTCGGTCGGGCTGGGCGTCAACCCGCACAACCTGGACCTGTCGGTCTACAACCTGCTCATGCAGGACGACGTGACCGCCGAGGACGTCCTGATCAAGACCGACGTGGCGGGGCTGCACCTGCTGCCGGCCAACATCGACCTCTCGGCGGCCGAGATCCAGCTGGTCAACGAGGTCGCCCGCGAGATGGCCCTCGCCCGGGTGCTGCGGTCCATCCGCAAGGAGTACGACTACATCCTGATCGACTGCCAGCCCTCGCTGGGCCTGCTGGCGATCAACGCGCTGACCGTCGCGCACGGCGTGCTCATCCCGTTGGAGTGCGAGTTCTTCAGCCTGCGCGGTGTCGCGCTGCTGCTGGACACCATCGACAAGGTGCGCGAGCGGCTCAACTTCGACCTGGAGCTCGAGGGCATCCTCGCCACCATGTACGACAGCCGCACCACCCACTGCCGGCAGGTGCTCCAGCGGGTGGTGGAGGCGTTCGGCGACAAGGTCTACCAGACGGTCATCACCAAGACCGTCAAGTTCCCCGAGTCGACCGTCGCCGGCGCGCCGATCACCACGCTCGACCCGGCCTCGTCCGGCGCCCGCAACTACCGCCAGTTGGCCCGCGAGGTGATCGCCGCCCAGGCGGAGCGGTAGGCCGGGATGCACCTTCGCGCCGAGCCGGCCGGGGCGTGGACTACGGTCTTCCGGTGACCGCGCCACCCCTCGATCCGCCCGCGACGCCGGAGCAGCCGCCCGTGCGGTCCACCGGGTCCGCCGCCGAGGCGCCGACCGACCCGGCGGGCGCACCCGTTCCGGCGAGCGCGTCGAAGGTCGTGGCCGGTCCGGTGGGTGGGTCCGAGGCCGTGGCTGGTCCGGCGGGCGCGTTCGAGGTCGCGGCCGGATCCGCAGACGGGACCGGGGCGGCGGCCGGTCCGGCCGGTGCCTCCGACGTGGCGGCCGAGCCGGCGGGTGGGTCCGAGGCGGCGGAGGCCGGCGGCGGTTTCACCGTGCGGCTGGCGAACTTCACCGGGCCGTTCGACCTGCTGCTCCAGCTCATCAGCAAGCACAAGCTCGACGTCACCGAGGTCGCCCTGCACCGGGTCACCGACGAGTTCATCGCCTACATCCGGGCGATGGGCGACCAGTGGGACCTCGACGAGACCAGCGAGTTCCTGCTCATCGCCGCCACCCTGCTCGACCTGAAGGCGGCCCGGCTGCTGCCCGCCGCCGAGGTCGAGGACGAGGAGGACCTCGCCCTGCTGGAGGCGCGGGACCTGCTCTTCGCCCGGCTGCTGCAGTACAAGGCGTACAAGGAGGCGGCGGCGCACATCGCCGCGCTGGAGGAGGTCGGCGGCCGGCGCTATCCCCGCGCCGTCACCCTGGAGCCCCGGTACGCCGAGGCGCTGCCCGACCTGGTGCTCGGCATCGGCCCGGAGCGGCTGCTCAGGCTCGCCGTCAAGGCGATGACCCCGAAGCCGACGCCCGAGGTCTCCATCGCCCACGTGCACATGGTGCGGGTCAGCGTCCGGGAGCACGCGGCGATCCTCACCGAGCGGCTGCGCCGGGCCGGCACCGCCACCTTCTCGCTGCTCTGCGCCGACTGCGACGTCACCCTGGAGGTGGTGGCCCGGTTCCTGGCCCTGCTGGAGCTCTACCGGGAGGGGCTGGTCGCCTTCGTCCAGGAACAGGCGTTGGAGGAGTTGACCGTACGCTGGACCGGCCCCGCCGACGGCGGCCCGGACCTGCACATCGACGAGTACGCCGGCACCCCCGCCGAGCCGGGGGCGAGCCCCGCCTCTACCGGGGCGCCCGCCGATGCTCCGGCCGGCGGTGCTCCGGCCGGCGCTGCTTCGGCTGGCGGTGCTCTGGCCGGCGGTGCCCCGGCCGATCTGCCGGGGGCGGCGGGGCGACCGGACGGGGACGAGGAAGGAACAGCGGGATGAGCAGCGACGAGCGTCGGGACTCCCTGGCCGACCAGGCGGCCGCCTGGGTGCCCCCCTGGCAACGTCCCACGCCCCCCGCCACCACCCCGGACACCGGACCCGACACCGCCGCCGAGGCAGCCCCCGGCACAGCCGACGCCGCCGACGCCGGCACCGCTGTCTTAGACGCCGACGCCGACGCCAGCACCGCTGCCGCCGTCACCGACGCACACACCGGCACCGGCACCGCTACCTCCGCCGCCGACACGGGCACCGCCGCTGGCACCGGCACCGCCGACACTGACGATGGTGGCGTTGGAGATCTTGGTGAGTTATGGCCCCTGGAGGGGCCCGAAGTTTCCAAGATCTCCGAGGCATCAGGGGTGGCCGGGCCGGGGGTGGCCGGGGACGGGGTGGCCGAGTCCGTGACTGCCGGAGACACGGTGGCCGAGGGCGCGGCGACCGAGTCTGCGGTGGCCGAGTCCGCGGCGACTGAGTCCGCTCCGGCCGGGGGCGCGGCGACCGAGTCCGCGGCGACCGAGTCCGCGGTGGCCGGGGGCGTGGTGGCCGAGCCCGTGGTGGCGGGGGAGGGCGTGGGTGGCGGCGTACCGGAGAAGGCGCCGAGGACGCGGCGGCGGACGACGCCGGTCCCCGAGCCCACGCCGGAGCTGGACGACGCGGAGCTGCGCGGCGCGCTGGAGGCGATCCTGCTCGTGGTGGACGAGCCGGTCAGCGAGCTGACCCTCGCGCAGGTGCTGGAGCAGCCCGCCGAGCGGATCGGCCCGATGCTCGACGAGATCGCCGCGGGCTACACCGCCGCCGGGCACGGTTTCGAGCTGCGCCGGGCGGCGGGTGGCTGGCGTCTCTACACCCGGCCGGAATACGCGACCTACGTGGAACGGTTCGTGCTTGACGGGCAGTCCGTACGGCTGACCCAGGCCGCGCTGGAGACACTGGCCGTGATCGCCTACAAGCAGCCCGTGACCCGGTCGCGGATCTCCGCCATCCGGGGTGTCAACTGCGACGGGGTGATCCGTACCCTGGTCTCTCGCGGGCTGGTGGAGGAGTGCGGCACCGAACCGGACAGCGGGGCGTACCTCTACCGGACCACCACGATGTTCCTGGAGAAGCTCGGGCTGAACAGCGTCGACGACCTCCCGCCGCTGGCCCCGTTCCTTCCCGACGACGTAGAAGAGCTTGCCGATGCCACGCGATGACCGCACCCCCAGCCCCGACGCGCCCGTCTTCGAGGGGGCCGAGCGCCTCCAGAAGGTGCTGGCCGCCGCCGGCGTCGGTTCCCGGCGCGCCTGCGAGGACCTGATCTTCCGCCGCCGGGTCACCGTGAACGGGCGGGTCGCCCAGCTCGGCGACAAGGTCGACCCGGCCACCGCCGTCATCCACGTCGACGGCGAGCGCCTCGTCGCCGACACCCGCCTGGTCTACCTGGCCATGAACAAGCCCCGTGGGGTCGTCTCCACGATGGCCGACGAGAAGGGGCGCACCGCGCTCGCCGACTTCCTCGGCAACCGGGTGGAGCAGCGGGTCTACCACGTGGGGCGGCTCGACGCCGACAGTGAGGGCCTGCTGCTGCTCACCAACGACGGCACCCTCGCGCACAAGCTCATGCACCCGTCCTACGGGGTGCAGAAGACGTACCTCTGCGAGGTCTCCGGGCCGATCCCGCGTAACCTCGGCAAGCGGCTGACGGCCGGCGTGGAGCTGGAGGACGGCCCGGCGAAGGTCGACTCCTTCCGGGTGGTGGACACGCTGGGACGAAGCGCCCAGGTCGAGCTGAGCCTGCACGAGGGGCGCAAGCACATCGTCCGCCGGCTGCTCGGCGAGGTGGGCCACCCGGTGAGCCGGCTGGTGCGTACCGCCATCGGGCCGATCCGGCTGGGCGACCTGCGCGCCGGGCGGACGCGGCGGCTGACCAACGCGGAGGTCGCCGCCCTGTTCAAGGCCGTGGGTGACTGACCGCCCGGTTCGGGGGTACGGCTGCCGGTAGGCTCCGTGACGGCCCGGCGGCCGGCCGCGACCTCGCGCGACGCCGGGCATCATTGAGAACGTTTGGACAACCGCTCGCGGGACGCGATGGGCGTTTCGTGAGGTACGGGCTGAGGAGGACAACGGTGGAGGAAAACGTACGGGCCGGGCGCTGCGTGGTCGCTGTGGACGGGCCGTCCGGTTCGGGTAAGTCCACCGTCTCCCGGCGGCTCGCCGTCGGCCTCGGTGCCCGCTACCTCGACACCGGCGCCATGTACCGGGCCATCACCTGGGCGGTGCTGCGCTCCGGCGTCGACCTGACCGACGCCGAGTCGGTGGCCAAGGTCGCCGGCGAGGTGGACCTGCGCATCGGCACCGACCCGAAGGGGTACGGCGTGACCGCCGACGGCGTGAACGTCGACGCCGAGATCCGCGGCCCGGAGGTGACCGGGGCGGTGTCCGCCGTGGCCGCCGTGCCGGCGGTGCGCGCGCTGCTGGTCACCCGGCAGCGGGAGATGATCGCAAGCGCCGGCCGGATCGTGGTCGAGGGCCGCGACATCGGTTCCGTGGTGGCGCCGGACGCCGACCTGAAGGTCTACCTCACCGCCTCCGAGGCGGCCCGCGCCGCCCGGCGCAGCGCCGAGGACGCCACCGACGTGGCGGCCACCGCGGCCGACCTGGCCCGGCGGGACCGGCTCGACTCGACCCGCAAGGCCGACCCGCTGACCCAGGCCGCCGACGCCGTGGTGCTGGACACGACCGAGCTGGGCATCGACGAGGTCGTCGAGCGGCTGCGCGCCCTGCTGACCGAGCGGGGCGTGGCATGACCGAGGCCGAGGGCTGGGTGGAGCTGCGGGAACCGGACGTCGACACCGAGGAACCGACCGGCCCGCAGCCGGTCGTGGCCGTGGTCGGCCGCCCCAACGTGGGCAAGTCGACCCTGGTCAACCGCCTCATCGGCCGCCGGCAGGCGGTCGTCGAGGACATCCCCGGCGTCACCCGGGACCGCGTCCCCTACGACGCGCAGTGGGCCGGCCGCCAGTTCACCGTGGTGGACACCGGCGGCTGGGAGCCCGACGCCAAGGACCGGGCCGCGGCGATCGCGGCGCAGGCCGAGACGGCGGTCGCCACCGCCGACGTGGTGCTGTTCGTGGTCGACGCGATGGTCGGCTCGACCGATGTGGACGAGGCGGCGGTGCGGATGCTGCGCCGCAGCGCCAAGCCCGTGATCCTGGTCGCGAACAAGACCGACAACACCTCCATCGAGATGGAGGCGACCTCGCTGTGGTCGCTCGGCCTCGGCGAGCCGTACCCGGTGTCGGCGCTGCACGGCCGGGGCTCGGGCGAGCTGCTCGACGCCATCATGGACGCGCTGCCGGAGGCGCCGAAGATCGTCGAGAACCGCCCGCGCGGGCCGCGTCGGGTGGCGCTCGTCGGTCGGCCCAACGTCGGCAAGTCCAGCCTGCTCAACCGCTTCTCGGGGGAGGAGCGGGCGGTCGTCGACTCGGTGGCGGGCACCACCGTGGACCCGGTCGACAGCCTGGTCGAGATCGGCGGGGAGACCTGGCAGCTCGTCGACACGGCGGGCCTGCGCAAGCGGGTCGGCAAGGCCAGCGGCACCGAGTACTACGCCAGCCTGCGCACCGCCTCGGCGATCGAGGCCGCCGAGGTGGCCGTGGTCCTGCTGGACTCCAGCGAGGTCATCAGCGAGCAGGACCAGCGGATCCTGTCCATGGTCACCGAGGCCGGCCGGGCCCTGGTGATCGCCTTCAACAAGTGGGACCTGGTCGACGCCGACCGCCGGTACTACCTGGACAAGGAGATCGAGCGCGAGCTGCGCCGCATCCCGTGGGCGATCCGGCTCAACCTGTCGGCGCGCACCGGCCGGGCGGTCGACAAGCTCGCGCCGGCGCTGCGCAAGGCCCTGGCGAGCTGGGAGACCCGGGTGCCGACGGCGCAGCTCAACTCGTGGCTGACCGCGCTCGTGCAGGCCACCCCGCACCCGGTGCGCGGCGGCCGGGCGCCGAAGATCCTCTTCGCCACCCAGGCGGGCGTGGCCCCGCCGCGCTTCGTGCTCTTCACCACCGGTCCGCTGGACGCGGGCTACCAGCGCTTCGTCGAGCGCAAGCTGCGTGAGGAGTTCGGCTTCGAGGGCAGCCCGATCGAGATTTCGGTACGCCCCCGCAAGAAGCTCGGCCCCGGCGGCCGAGGCAAGGCCCACGGCTGACCCCGGCCCGACGATGCCGGGTGGGAGCACACCTCCCACCCGGCATTTTTCGTCCGCTCATCCCACCTATCCTCCTAGGACGCTGTACGGGTGGTGAGGGGGTCGGCGCGCCGGCGGTACGGGAGGGGCCGATGCGGGGAACGGGATGATCCTGCGCTAAGCTGTACCGGCTGCCGCGGGGAGAACCCGGCGGGGGCATCGGGACGTGGCGCAGCTTGGTAGCGCACTTGACTGGGGGTCAAGGGGTCGTCGGTTCGAATCCGGCCGTCCCGACTGGTATTCACCAGCGGATATACAAGATCATATGTGATCTTGCGGTAACGCTGGCGGTAACGGAGATCGCTTAACGTGGGCTGCATCCCCCGATCCCGTTACTGCGGAGGTGCAGCCCCGTGGCTGTCTACAGCTACCGCCTCGCCAACGGCCAGGCCCGCTGGTTCTTCATCATCGACCTCCCGCCCGACACCAACGGGCGCCGCCGCCAGCACAAGCGGCAGGGGTTCCCCAACCAGTCCGCTGCCCTGAAGGCGGAGGAACAGGCACGCGCCGCGTACGGCGGAGCGGACCTCGGCGCGGACGGCAGCGTCGCCGCGGAGCTGGAGAGCTGGCTCAACGAGCGCGAGCTGGACGTCCAGGAGACGACCCTCAGCAACTACCGGGACGTCATCCGCTGCTACGTGGTTCCGCACATCGGCGGTCGGCAGCTCTACGCTCTCGACAAGCGTGTCCTTCATGACCTCTACAAGAAGCTGCTGAAGTGCGGCGGCAAGAATGGTGGGCCGCTGTCGCCGACCACCGTCCGCATCGTGCACCGGATCCTGATGAAGGCGCTGGGCGACCTCGGGGTCAACGTCGAGGGCGTGCGGCAGCCCCGGCAGGTCGAGCGGGAGACGATGGGGCGCAAGGGCGTGTGGACGCCGGCGCAGTCGGCGAAGTTCCTCAAGTACCACGCCGACCACCGACTGCGTGCCGCATGGGTGCTGGCGATCGTCGTCGGTGCCAGGCGAGGGGAGCTGGCCGGCCTGAAGTGGCCGCGCGTCGATCTCGACCGAGGAGTGCTGCTGCTGCACTGGCAACGCACCACGACCAGCAACGGGGTGGTGGAGAAGGCGCCCAAGGGCAAGAGCAAGCGGGCGGTAGCGCTCGGGCCGGCTCTTGTTGCGGAGCTGCGTGCCCACCGGGAGCGCCAGGCGGTGGAGAAGGCCGACGCTGGCGTCCTGTACCACGACGGTGGCTACCTGTTCTGCCGCGAGGACGGGGAGCCGTACTACCCGAAGTACTTCACCGACCAGTGGGCGAAGGCGTGCGCGGATGCTGGGGTGCCCGTGATCGCGTTGCACGACGCGCGGCACACCTCCGCTACCACTGGTGCTGACGCCGGTGTTCCCGAGCACGTGATGCAGCGGCGGCTTGGTCACGCTGACAGCCGGACGACGCGTGAGGTCTACACCCACGTGCTGCCGGAGAGCGAGCGCAAGGCCGCGGAGCTCATGGAGGCAGTACTCGGCGACGCAGCGACCTGGTCGCCGCGGAATAGCTAGACCGAAGACGCTGGGTCACGCCCGACTGCAGTACTTCTGGCTGCGGAGGTTTCCGGTGAGGGAGCCCGATGTCCAGACCGTCAGCTCGGGCATCGGCACGGTAGCCAGCGGCTGTGGCCGTTGCCGTTACCCGTGGAGGTTGCTCTCACTCGGCAACGCGCCGAGTAACCGGGTGATCGCATCGTGAGGACTGACGCCGGTATCGGCGTGCTCACGACCTCAGGGGAGGGCGGCGGACGATGTCAACGACCACAACTGGCGGACGCAAGCCGAGCCAGGCGCTGGACCAGGTCTGGACGATCGAGGCGGTGCGGGAGCTCGGCGTCACCACCGACGTGGAGACCGCTGGAGCGATCCTGGGAATCGGGCGCACCAAGGCCTACGAGCTGGCCAAAACCAACGAATTCCCGGTACGCCTTCTGCGCGTCGGCCGGCGGTACCTCGTGCCCGTACCGGCGATCCTCAAGCTGCTTGCCATCGAGTAGCCGCCCTGCCGCTAAGGGACGTCTCGTAACTCAGTGAAGGCGTTGTCCGGCATCGGCCGGCGGTCAGCCAGCGAGGATGATGTTGTGGAGGTTGGCGATGCCGGAAG
>NZ_JBSGDY010000202.1:0-9487 GCF_053602615.1 Micromonospora sp. NPDC004336 | reverse complement strand
GCGCACGGCACCGGCACCACCCTCGGCGACCCGATCGAGGCGCAGGCGCTGCTCGCCACGTACGGGCAGGGCCGCCCGGCGGACCGGCCGCTCTGGCTCGGCTCGGTCAAGTCGAACATCGGGCACACCCAGGCCGCCGCCGGCGTCGCCGGGGTGATCAAGATGGTCCTGGCGATGCGGCACGGCCTGGTGCCGGCGACCCTGCACGTCGACGAGCCGTCGCCGCACATCGACTGGACGGCCGGGGCGGTGACGCTCGCCACCGAGCCCACCCCGTGGCCGACCGTGGACCGGCCCCGCCGGGCGGCCGTGTCCTCGTTCGGCATCTCCGGCACCAACGCGCACGTCGTCATCGAGCAGGCCCCCGAGCCGGCCGCCGCGACCCCGCCCGACACCGCCGCCGCGCCGCCGGCGCCCTCGGAGTCCGCCGCCGCGCCGCCGACGCTCTCCGCCACGACGCCCGCCGTCGTGCCGTTCGCGCTCTCCGCGGCGGACCCCGTCGCGCTGCGCGGACAGGCGGGCCGGCTGCGGTCCCACCTGGCCGCGCACCCCGAGCTGGAGCCGGCCGAGGTGGCGTACGCGCTGACCGCCAGCCGCGTGGCGTTTCCGTACCGGGCGGTGGTCCTCGGGCGCGATCGCGACGAACTGGCCCGGGGCCTCGACGCCCTCGCCGCCGGTCACCCCGCCGCCGACGTGGTCACCGGCACGGTCCTGCGCGACGCCGCCCCGGTCCTCGTCTTCTCCGGGTACGGCGCGCAGTGGCCCGGGACGGCCGCCGACCTGCTCGACACGTCCCCCGTCTTCGCTGCCGCCGTCGCCGAGTGCGAGGAGGCGCTGGCGCCCTGGGTGGACTGGTCGCTCACCGACGTGCTGCGCGCCGCCCCGGACGCGCCGCAGCCGGTCGCCCCCGACGTGGTGCGGCCCGCGCTGTGGGCGGTCATGGTCTCGCTGGCCCGGCTGTGGGCCGCCCTCGGCGTACGGCCGGCGGGCGTGGTCGGCCACGGCCCGGGCGAGATCGCGGCGGCCTGCGTGGCCGGGGCGCTGTCGCTGGCCGACGGCGCGCGGGTCGTGGCGCTGCGCGGCCGGGCGCTCGCCGACTCCGCGCCGCACGCGGAGGCCGTCGACCGCGCGCCGCACGGGGGAGCCGCCGATTCCGCGCCGCACGCTGAGGCCGTCGACCGGGCGCCGCGCGGGGAGGCCGCCGATTCCGCGCCGCATGCGGAGGCCGTCGACGGCGCGCCGCACGGGGAGGCCGCCGCCGGGCGGCTGGCCGCCGGCCTTGCCGGGATCGCCGGTCGTCCCGCCGAGACGCCGTACTGGTCCGCCTCGACCGGCCGGCCCCTGGACACCGCCGGACTCGACGCCGACCACTGGTGCCGCGACCCGCGCGAGACGGCGGACCTGGCCCGCGTCGTGCGCGGCCTGCTCGACGAGGGCCACCAGGTCTTCCTCGAGGTCGGCCCGCACCCGGTGGCCGGCCCCGCCATCCGGGCGGCCGCCGACGCCGCCGGGCGGGAGGCCGTCGTCGTCGACACCCTGCGCCGCGACGCCGGGGGCTGGCCGCGGCTGCTCACCGCCCTCGCCACGCTGCACGCCCACGGCGTCGAGGTCGACTGGGCCGCCGTCCACGGCCCGCGCACCGGCCCGCCCGTGTCGCTGCCCACGTACGCCTTCCACCGCCAGCGGTACTGGCCGGAGGCGCCGGCGCTGCCCGGCGCGGTCGCGGCCGCCGGGGAACCGGCCGACCGGCGGTTCTGGGACGCCGTCGAGCGGGCCGACGCCGGGGCGCTCGCCGAGGCCATGCGCCTCGACGACACCGAGGCCCGCCGCCTCGACGACGCGCTGCCGCTGCTCGCCGCCTGGCGGCGTCGCCGCCGCGACGAGTCCACCGTGGACGTCTGGCGCTACCGGGTCACCTGGACGCCGGTCACCGCGCCGACGACCGCCGCGCTGGGCGGCAGGTGGCTGGTGCCGGTGCCCGCCGCGCACGCCGACGCCCCGCTGACCGGCGCGGTCCTGCGGGCGCTCGCCGAGGCCGGCGCCGAACCCGTCCTGCTCGCCGTCGCCGACCCCGACCGGGCCGCCCTGGCCGACCTGCTGCGCGCCGCCGGCCCCGAGTCCGCCGCCGGGGTGTGCTCCCTGCTCGCCCTCGACGACGCGCCGCACCGGGAGCACCCCGTCGTGCCGGCCGGGCTCGCCGGCACGCTCGCCCTGACGCAGGCGCTCGGCGACGCCGGGGTGGCCGCCCCGCTCTGGTGCGTCAGCAGCGGCGCCGTCAGCACCGGCCGGGCCGACCCCGTCGACCGGCCCGGCCAGGCCCTGGCCTGGGGGCTCGGCCGGGTCGCCGCGCTCGAACACCCCGACCGCTGGGGTGGCCTGGTCGACCTGCCCGCCGACCCGGACCAGCGTGCCCGCGCCCGGCTGGCCGCCGCGCTCGCCGGCAACGGGCACGAGGACCAACTCGCCGTACGCCCCTCCGGCCTGTTCGCCCGGCGCCTCGTCCGGGCCGCCGCCGGCGACCGCCCGGCGGGCCACGGCTGGCGCCCCGGCGGCACCGTCCTGGTCACCGGCGGCCTCGGCTCGATCGGGGCCCACGTGGCCCGCTGGCTGGCCCGCGCAGGCGCCGCGCACCTCGTGCTGACCAGCCGGCAGGGACCCGCCGCGCCCGGCGCCGCCGAGCTGGAGGCCGAGCTGACCGGCCACGGCGCGGCCGTCACCGTGGCGGCCTGCGACGTGGCCGACCGGGAGTCGCTGCGCGCGTTCGTGGACGGGCTCGCCGAGGACGGCACCCGGATCGACGCGGTGTTCCACGCCGCCGGCGTGCCGCACGCCGGCGCGCTGGCCGACACCGACGTCGCCGCGCTGGCCGGCGCCCTGCGGGCCAAGGTCGCCGGGGCGGCCAACCTCGACGAGGTACTCGGCCCGGACCTCACCGCGTTCGTGCTCTTCTCCTCCGGCGCCGGCGTCTGGGGCGGCGGACACCAGGGCGCGTACGCCGCCGGCAACGCCTTCCTCGACGCGCTCGCCGAGGACCGCCGCCGGCGCGGGCTGCCCGGCACCGCGCTGGCCTGGGGCGCCTGGGACGGCGGCGGCATGGCGGCGGCCGAGGGCGCCGCCGACCAGATGTTCCGCTCCGGCGTCCGGCCGATGGACCCCGACCTGGCCGTCGCCGTGCTGGCCGGCGCCCTGGAACGGGACGAGCCGGCCCTCACCGTCGCCGACGTCGCCTGGGACCGGTTCCTGCAGACCTTCGCGCTGGCCCGACCCCGGCCGCTGATCGGCGACATCCCCGAGGTGGCCCGCGCCCTCGCCGCCGCCCGCCCCGGCGACGACGACGGCGGGACGCGGGAGGCGTCCCCGCTGCGCGGCCGGCTCGCCGGCCTCGCCGCGCCGGAGCGGCGCCGGCTCCTGCTGGACCTGGTGCGCGTCCACGCCGCGGCGGTGCTGCGCCTGCCCTCGCCGCAGGCGCTGGCGGCGGACCGGTCGTTCCGGGAGATCGGATTCGACTCGCTCAGCGCCGTCGAGATGCGCAACCGGCTCGCCGAGGCGGTCGGGCTGACCCTGCCGGCGACGCTGGTGTTCGACCGGCCGTCGCCCACGGCCCTCGCCGACCACCTGGTCACCCTGATCACCGGCGACGACGCCGAGGCGACCCCGGCCGTACGGGCCGCCACCGCCCTGGACGAGCCGATCGCCGTCGTCTCGATGAGCTGCCGGTATCCGGGCGGCGTCGCCGACCCGGAGGACCTGTGGCGGCTCGTCAGCGAGGGGCGCGACGGCATCGCCGGGTTCCCCGCCGACCGGGGCTGGGACCTGGACGCCATCTACGATCCGGACCCCGACCGCCCCGGCACCTCGTACGTCCGGGAGGGTGGCTTCCTCGCCGACGCCGCCGGCTTCGACGCCGCCCTGTTCGGCATCTCCCCGCGCGAGGCGATGGTGATGGACCCGCAGCAGCGGGTGCTGCTGGAGAGCGCCTGGGAGCTGTTCGAGCGGGCCGGCACCGCGCCGGCCGACATGCGGGAGACCAACACCGGCGTCTTCGTCGGCACCAACGGCCAGGACTACGCGACGCTGCTGCTGGCCGCCCGCGTCGAGACGGAGGGCTACCAGGCGACGGGCAACGTCGCCGCCGTCATCAGCGGCCGGCTGGCCTACCACTTCGGGTTGCGGGGCCCCGCCGTCAGCGTCGACACGGCCTGCTCGTCGTCGCTGGTGGCGCTGCACCTGGCCTGCCAGTCGCTGCGGCAGGGCGAGTGCGACTCCGCCGTCGCCGGCGGCGTGACGGTGATGGCCACCCCCGGGCCGTTCCTGGAGTTCGCCCGGCAGCGGGGGCTCGCCCTCGACGGCCGGTGCAAGTCCTTCGCCGCAGCCGCCGACGGCACCGGCTGGGGCGAGGGTGTCGGCCTGGTCATGTTGCAGCGGCTCTCCGACGCCCGGCGCGAGGGCCGGCGGATCCTGGCCGTCGTCCGCGGCTCGGCGATGAACCAGGACGGCGCCAGCAACGGCCTGACCGCGCCCAACGGGCCCGCCCAGGAGCGGGTGATCCGGCAGGCGCTGGCCAACGCGCGGCTGACCGCCGCCGACGTGGACGCGGTCGACGGGCACGGCACCGGCACCCGGCTCGGCGATCCCATCGAGGCGCAGGCGCTGCTCGCCACGTACGGGCGGGACCGGCCCGCCGACCGGCCGCTGCTGCTCGGCTCGATCAAGTCGAACATCGGCCACACCCAGGCCGCCGCCGGCGTCTCCGGCGTGATCAAGATGGTCATGGCCCTCCAGCACGACCTGCTGCCGCCCACCCTGCACGTCGACGAGCCGACGCCGCACGTGGACTGGTCGGCGGGCGCGGTCGCGCTGCTGACCGAGCCGCGGCCGTGGCCGGCCGTGGACCGGCCCCGGCGGGCCGGCGTGTCGTCGTTCGGGGTCAGCGGCACCAACGTGCACGTCATCCTCGAACAGGCGCCCGTAGCGTCCCCGGCCGACACCGACGCCCCCCGCCCGGCCGGCGCCGACGCGCCCACGGCCAGCGCCGAAGCATCCACGGCCGGCGCCGACGCGCCCACGGCCGGCGCCGACGCGCCCACGGCCAGCGCCGACGCGCCGACGGCCGGCACCGGCCGGAACCCGCTCGGCGCCGCCGACGCGCCGCCGGTGCTGCCCTTCGTCGTCTCGGCCGACAGCGCGGACGGCCTGCCGGCCCAGGCGGCCCGGCTCGCCGACTGGCTGCCGGGCAGCGCCGCGCCTGCCGCCGACGTGGCCCGGGCGCTGGCCACCAAACGGTCCCCGCTGCGGCACCGCGCGGTGCTGCTCGCCGCCGACGCCGACGCCGCCCTGGCCGGCCTGCGGGCCCTCGCCGCCGGGCAGGACCACCCCGGCCTCACCCGGGGCGTCGCCGAGCCCGGCGGCGCGCTGGCGGTGCTCTTCTCCGGCCAGGGCGCCCAGCACGCCGGCATGGGACGCCAGCTCTACGCGGCGTTCCCCCGCTTCGCCGCCGCCCTCGACGAGGCGTGCCAGCACCTCGACGCGCACCTGCCGCGGCCCCTGCGCGAGGTGCTGTTCGCCGAGCCCGGCACCGCCGAGGCCGACCTGCTCGACCGGACGGCCTTCACGCAGGCGGGACTCTTCGCGGTCGAGGTGGCGCTGTTCCGGCTGGTCGAGGAGTGGGGGATCCGGCCCGACCTGGTCGCCGGCCACTCCGTGGGGGAGATCGTCGCCGCCCACGTGGCCGGGGTGCTCTCCCTGCCCGACGCGTGCACCCTCGTCGGCCACCGGGGCCGGCTCATGCAGGCCCTGCCCGCCGGCGGCGGAATGCTCGCCGTCGCCGCCCCCGAGGTCGACGTGCGGCGGGCGCTGGCCGGCACGCCGGGACAGCTCGACGTCGCCGCGGTCAACGGGCCGGCGGCCGTCGTCGTCGCCGGGGCCCAGGACGCCCTGACCGGGCTGGCCGACCACTTCGCCGGCCTCGGCGTACGCACGAAGCGGCTGCGGGTCAGCCACGCCTTCCACAGCCCGCTGATGGAGCCGGTGCTCGCCGACTTCGCGGCCGTGGCGGCCACCCTGTCGTACGCGCCGCCGACGGTGCCGCTGGTGTCGAACCTGACCGGCACGGTCGTCGACGCCGACACCCTGTGCACCCCCGACTACTGGGTCCGGCACGTCCGCGAGGCGGTCCGCTTCGCCGACACCGTCACCCACCTGCACGCCCACGGGGTGACGAGGTTCCTGGAGGTCGGCCCGGACACGGTGCTGACCGCCCTGACCGCCGACGCGCTGCCGGCGGACGCCCCGGTCGTCGTGACCGGCGTGCAGCGGCCCGGCCAGGACGAGGTGGCCACCCTGCTCGGCGCGGTCGCCCGGCTGCACTGCCAGGGCGTGCCCGTGCGCTGGTCCCGGCTGCTGCCCGGCGGCGCCGGCCCGGTGGGCCTGCCCACCTACGCGTTCGCCCACCAGCGCTTCTGGCCGACCCTCGACGCGGCGGCCACCCACCCGCCCGCCGCCGGCCGCGACGACACCGACGCGGCGTTCTGGCAGGCGGTGACGTCCGGCGACGGCGACGCGCTCGCCGACCGGCTCGGCGTCGACCCCGACCGGCCGCTGCGGGACCTGCTGCCGGAACTGGCGCAGTGGCGACGCCAGCAGCGGGAGGACACCCTCGCGGGCGGCTGGCGGTACCGGATCACCTGGCGTCCCGAGGCCCTCGCGGCGGGCGCCGCCGACGGCCACTGGACCGTCGTCCACACCGACGCGGACCGGCCGGTCGTCGACCGGCTCGCCGAACTGGTCACTGCCCGGGGCGGCACCGTGCGACGGATCGCCGTCGACCCGGCGACGGTCGACCGGGCGGCACTCGCCGAGCGGTTGGCCGGCGACCCCGCCACGACCGACCGGGCGGCGCCGACCCGGATCGTGTCGCTGCTCGCCCTCGACGAGCGACCGCACCCCGACCGGCCCGCCGTGCCCCTCGGCCTGACCGCCAACCTCGCCCTCGTGCAGGCGGTCACCGACACCCTGCCGCCGGTGCCGCTCTGGCTGCTCACCCGGCAGGCCGTCAGCACCGCCCCCGACGACCCGGTCGCGCGCCCCGGGCAGGCCACCACCTGGGGCCTCGGCCTGGTGACCGCGCTGGAACATCCCCGGCACTGGGGCGGCCTGCTGGACCTGCCCGCCACGCTGGACGACGCCGCCGCCGAGCACGTCCTGGCGGCGCTCACCGCCGCCGGCGACGAGGACCAGCTCGCGGTCCGCCCGAGCGGGGTGTACGCGCGGCGGCTCTGTCGTGCCCCGGCCGGTCCCGCCGAGGAATGGCGGCCCCGGGGCGCCGTCCTCGTGCACGGCGCGGCGGCGGCGCGCGCCCCGCACCTGCTGCGCTGGCTCGTCGAGCGGGGCGCTACCCACCTCGTCCTCGCCGGGCCCGCCGCGCCCGCCGGGCTGGCCGCCGCCGTCACCGCCGTCGACGACCTCGACCGGCTGCCCGAGGTGCTGGACCGGCTCGCCACCGACGGCGCCGAGGTGCGCACCGTGCTGCACGTCGCCGACTCCGACGGCGCCGGCGAGCCGGTCACGGCCCTGGAACCGGCCGACCTGGCCGCCGCCGTGGCCGCCCGCACCGCCGCCGTGGAACTGCTCGACCGGGCGTGCGGCGACCGGCCGGTCGACGAGTTCGTCGTCTTCTCCTCCACCGCCGCCGTCTGGGGCGGCGGGGGCGCGGCGGTCGCCGCCGCCGCGGGCGAGGGGCTGGCGGCGCTGGCCGCGCGCCGCCGCGCCGCCGGCCGGGCGGCCACCGTCGTCGCCTGGGTGCCCTGGGCCGACGAGGCCGCCGAACCGGAGCAGCTGCGCCGCCGGGGGGTCCGCCCGCTCGCCACCGACGTGGCCCTGTCCGCGCTGCGACTGGCCCTGGCCGGCGGCGACGACCAGATCGCGGTCGCCGATCTCGACTGGTCCGCGTTCGTGCCGGCCTTCACCGCCGTACGGCCCAGCCCGC
Source organism: Micromonospora sp. NPDC004336 (assembly GCF_053602615.1). Taxonomy (NCBI): domain Bacteria; kingdom Bacillati; phylum Actinomycetota; class Actinomycetes; order Micromonosporales; family Micromonosporaceae; genus Micromonospora; species Micromonospora sp. NPDC004336. Next base: position 1,503 of record NZ_JBSGDY010000202.1, on the reverse strand, counting down.
TGCTGCGCGGGGTGCCCGAGGCGGTCGCGGCGGACCTGGACGCCCGGCCGGCGGTCGAGGCCGGCGACCCCGCCCGGGTGCTGCGGGACCGCCTGACCGCCGCGTCGCCCGCCGACCGGCACCGCATCCTGCTGGACCTGGTCCGGGCACGCGTGGCCACCGTGCTCGGGCACGCCTCGCCCGGCGCGGTCGAGGCCGACCACGACTTCCTGGAGCTCGGCTTCGACTCGCTGACCGCGCTGGAGCTGCGGGACGCGCTGCGCCAGGAGACCGGGGCGGAGCTCTCCGCCACTCTGCTCTTCGACCACCCCACCCCGACGGCGCTGGCCCGTCACCTGCTCGACCAGACCGTCGGCGCGGACGCGGCCGAGGCCGCCCCGGACACCGCCGGGGAGCCCGCGCCGGAAGGCGCCGGCGGCGGGCTGCTCGGCGGGCTGTTCAACCAGCCCAGGGCGCGCGAGGACCCGGCCGGGTACGCCGAGCTCCTGGTCAAGCTCGCCCAGTTCCGGCCCAGCTTCAGCGAGCCCGGGCAGCTCACCCGCCCGGCCGGCATCCTCCGGCTGGCCCGGGGCGGCGCCGGGGCCCCGCTGGTCTGCTGCTGCACCATGTCGCTGCTCTCCGGGGCACACGAGTACGCCCGGCTCGCCGCCGGCTTCCGGGGGGCCCGCGACGTCTGGGCCCTGCCCAACCCGGGCTTCGGGGCGGGCGAGGAGCTGCCCGCCGACCTCGACGCGCTGCTGCGGGTGCACGCCGACACCGTGCGGCGCGCGGTCGGCTCCGGCCCGTTCGTGCTCGCCGGCCATTCGGGCGGCGCGATGGTGGCCAACCTGCTCGCCGGCGAGCTGGAACGGCAGGGCCGGCCGCCGGCCGCCGTCGTGCTGATGGACACCTACCCGGCCGACAGCGAGGTGCTCGGCCGGTGGGTGCCGCAGCTGCTCGACGGGATGATCGACCGGGACAGCGCGTACACGCCGATGGACGACTGGCGGACGACGGCCTGGGCCGGCTACCTGCCGCTGTTCCTGGACTGGCAGCCCGCCCCGATGGCGGCGTCGACGCTGCTGGTGCGGGCCAGCGAGCCGTTGGGGGAGTGGGACGGCGAGGAGGGCGGCTGGCGGTCCCGCTGGCCGTACCCGCACGAGGCGGTGGACGCGGCCGGCGACCACTTCAGCATGGTCGCCGACCGGGGGCCGGAGCTGGCCGGCACGGTGCAGCGGTGGCTGACCGGGCGGCGTCTCTGACGGCTCGCCCCTGGCGTGCCCCTAACGCCCCCTATCGGCGCACGCACATCTATCGGATTCCAGGAACAGGACGGGAGCATGACGACGTGGACGAGGCAGTGGTGGTCACGGAGCTGGTCAAGCAGTACCAGCCCAACATGCCGCCGGCCGTTGACGGGCTGAGTTTCTCCGTCGCCGCCGGTGAGGTCTTCGGTCTGCTCGGGCCGAACGGCGCGGGCAAGACGACAACGATCGGGGTCGTCGTCCGGGGCGACCGGTCGGG
>NZ_JBSGDY010000201.1:0-9508 GCF_053602615.1 Micromonospora sp. NPDC004336 | reverse complement strand
CCTGCCCCGCGAGCAGTGGCCCCGGCTGCGGGCCTACACGGTGCGCGCCTGGGACCCGCTGGCCGGGGAGCTGCCCGGGCCATCAGCCGCAGCGCGTGCCCGTGCGGGGTGGGGCCGTCCTCCGGGAGCGTGCCGAGATCCATCGCCAGCGCCTGCTGCGCGGAGGTGAGGGTGAGGACCAGGTTGGTCCCGGTGTCGCCGTCGGGCACCGGGTAGACGTTCAGGTCGTCGATCTCGCCCTGGTGCCGCTTCAGCGCGGCGAGCCCGCCCGCGCACCAGCGGCGGACCGCGGCGGCGTCGAGGGTGTCCAGCACGGCGAGAAGCCTACTGGCGGGCACCGACGCGCGCCGGGGCCGGCGGTCGCACCCCGGCGTGTCCGGCTGCGGGCGGCGTTCGCGCCCCGACGTGTCCGGCTGCGGGCCAACGGTCGCACCCCGACGTGTCCGGCGGCCGGCCGGCGGCCTCCCCGGCCCCGGTCGCGCCGGCGCCGCCGGCCGGAACTACCCTCGTGGTCGCGTCCCTTCGTGCGTGTGGCTGGGGGGACGGTGCCGACCGGGCGATCGTGTCCGCGTCGCGCCGCGGCGGGCCCCGCCCCGGGGCCGGTTGGTCGGGTGCCCGGGTCATCGGGTAACCTGGCCAGGTTGCCCGGGCTGCGCCTGGCGGCGACCTCATGAACGTTTCAAACCCAGGAGTATCCCGTGGCTAGCGTGTGCGACGTCTGTGGCAAGGGACCGGGCTTCGGCCACAACGTGTCCCACTCGCACCGGCGGACCAACCGCCGCTGGAACCCGAACATCCAGTCGGTGCGTACCCCGGCCGGTGGCGGCAACACCAAGAAGATTCAGGTCTGCACCTCCTGCATCAAGGCTGGCAAGGTCACCCGCGCCTGACGCGGTAGTCCCCAGCTTCACACTCGTCATTACCGGCGGGCCCCTCGTGGGCCCGCCGGTTCTGTCGTGTCCGGCCGCCGCCGACCGGGGCGGGCCCGCATCGACCGGGGCGGCCGGCTGACGGGTAGGCGACGGCCGGTTCGACGTTCGACGCGGACCTGGTTAGGGTCTGCGTGCGCCGGGAGTCCGGATCGGAGCCGGCGCGCCGGAGAACCGAGCGCGGAGGACGACTGGTGCAGCTTGACCTAGGCCGGGACGAGATGATCATCGTCGGGGCCTCCCTCGGAATGCTGCGCTGGTTCAGCGAGGAGCTGCCGGCCGGCAGCGTCGTCCTCGTCGAGGAACCGGACGTCATCGAGCGCCGGGGGCTGGAGCGGTTCGCCGACGAGATGGCCTTCATCTCCCGGGTGGTGCCCGCCGAGTACCAGACCGGCCTGGACGCCGCCGCGTTGCTCGCCCGGGAACCCGCGCTGGCGACCGCGCGCCTGGTCATGCCCGGCCTGGAGTACGCCGTCGGCGCCGCCGCCCGGCTCGCCGAGGCGCTGGGCCTGCCCGGGGCCGGCCCCGCCGCGGCCGACGTCTTCGCCGACAAGCACCGGATGCGGCTGCTCGCCGCCGAGGCCGGCCTGGCCAACCCGGCCTTCGCGCTGGTCGACTCCCCCGCCGCCGCGACGGAGTTCGCCGCACGGCACGGCAGTCGCTGCGTGCTCAAGCCGACCCGCCGCTCGGGCAGCCTCGGGGTGCAGATCATCGCCGACCCGGCGGAGATCGCCGGCGCCTGGGCGGGGACGGCCTCCCCCGAGGAGCCGCCGGAGGCGACCGGCCGGGGGCTGCCCACGGGCGTCCTCGTCGAGCAGGTCGTCGACGGCCGGGAGCACAGCGTCGAACTGCTGGTCGCCGACGGCGAGGTCTTCTTCGCCAACGTCACCGACAAGCGGGTGCTGCCGGGGCGCTCCCCGGTGGAGACCGGCCACACCGTGCCGACCGCGCTGCCCGAGGCGACCCGCCGGGAGCTGATCGAGGTGGCGACCCGGCTGGCCGCCGCCGCCGGTTTCCGCACCGGCACGCTGCACAGCGAGTGGATCGTCGCCGACGGGGTGCCGACGCTGGTCGAGTGCGCGGCCCGGCTGCCCGGCGACATGATCACCGCGCTGGTGTCGATCGCGTACGAGTGCGGGTTCATCGAGGCGTACCTGCGGACGCTGCGCGGCGAGCGGCCGGCGCTGCCCGCCCGGCCGAGCGGCGCGGCGGCGGTCGAGTTCCTGCTGGCCCCGCCCGGCACCGTCACCGCGATCGACGGGAGGCGCGAGGCCCTGCGGGTGCCCGGGGTGCTCGAGGTGCAGCTCGACGTGGCGGTCGGCGACGCCGTGGCCCAGGTGACGTCCTCGCTGCGGCGCAGCGGTCACCTGCTGGCCTGGGGCGCCGACCCGACCGAGGCGACCGCCAACGCCGGCAAGGCCGCCGAGCAGATCCGGATCACCACCGCCTGAGCCGTCGCGGGACGTCGCTGACGCCGCTGGTCGCCAAGGCCGCCCAGACGGCCCTCGACGTCGCCTCGGGCGGCGGCTCAGAGGGTACGGCCGAACGAGATGCAGCCCGGGGCGTCCTTGTAGAAGCCGAAGTTGGGGATCCGCTCGTAGCCGGCCGCCGTGTACATGGCGATGGCCTCGGGCTGCCTGTCGCCGCACTCCAGGACGATCCGCTTGCGCCCGTGCTCGCGGGCCGAGCGCTCCACCGCCGCCAGCACCGCCCGGGCCACGCCCCGGCCCCGGACCGCGCGGCTGGTGAACATCCGCTTCAGCTCCGCCGTGTCGCCCCCGTCGCCGTGGCTGCGCCAGCCGCCGCAGCCGACCGGCTCGCCGTCGAGGTGGGCGACGAGGAAGGCGCCGGCCGGCGGCTCGAACTCGCCCGGCTCGACCGGGGTGTCGTCGCCGCTGCCGCCGTACCGCTCGCCCAGCTCGGCCAGCGCGGCGCGGATCAGCCGCTGCGCGACCGGCGAGTCGAAGCGCTCGACGCGGATCTCGATACCACTCACGGGTAAAGGGTACGACTCGCGCCGGCCCTTACCGGAAGTGGTCCCAGCCGCCGGGCCCGTCGTACGGACGGCCGTCGACGGTGACGCCGGAGCCCTCCGTCACCCGCCCGACCGCCCGCCAGTCGGGCGGCAGGGCCACCGCCGGCGGGAAGGTCGCGGCCAGCGCGTGGTCCTCGCCCCCGGCGAGGAGCCAGGAGTACGGGTCGACGCCGAGGGCCTGGGCGGCGTCGCGCATCTGCCGGGGCACCTCGAACGCGTCCCGCCGCACGTCGAGCGCCACCCCGCTGGCCTTCGCCACGTGCCCGAGGTCGGCGACGAGCCCGTCGGACACGTCGATCATCGAGGTGGCGCCGAGCCGGGCCGCGTGCGGTCCGGCCGCGTACGGCACCTCCGGCCGCCGGTACGCCTCCACCAGCAGGCGGGGCGTGCGGAAGCCCCGGGAGAGCACGGTCAGCCCGGCCGCCGCGTACCCGGTCCGGCCGGCCAGCGCCAGCACGTCCCCCGGGCGCGCCCCGGCGCGGGTGACCGGTGGCCGCCCGCCGAGGTCACCGAGGGCGGTGACCGCGATCGTCAGCGTGGGGCTGGCCGACATGTCGCCGCCCACCACGCTCGCGCCGACCTTCGCCGCCTCGGCGGCCAGCCCGTCGGCGAGCTCCTCGGCCCACTCGGGTTCCAGCTCCGGCGGCATGCAGAGCGCCACCAGCAGCGCCGTCGGCTCCGCCCCCATCGCGGCGACGTCGGCCAGGTTGGCCGCCGCCGCCCGGTGGCCGACGTCACGCGCGGCCGACCAGTCCCGCCGGAAGTGCCGCCCCTCCACCAGGACGTCCGTCGAGGCCGCCACCCGGGCGTCCGGGGCGGCCACCACCGCCGCGTCGTCCCCCGGACCGAGCAGAACGGTCGATCCGTACGACAACCGGGCGGTCACCCGGTCGATCAGGCCGAACTCGCCGATCCCCGCCACACTCATGCCGGCCCTCCGCCGTGCTCGCTCACCGCTTCTCCTCGACCACCGATAGGGATCAGACCTGGTCCGTAAGGTACTTTCTCCTCTCGGGCCGCCTGTGAGCGGCGACGGACGGAGGTCGAGTCGTGGTACAGGCGTACATCCTCATCCAGACCGAGGTCGGCCGCGCGCGTGACGTGGCCGGTCTGATCGCGGACCTTGCCGGCGTGGTACGGGTCGACGCCGTCACCGGGCCGTACGACGTGGTCGTCCTCACCGAGGCGAACACCGTCGACGAGCTCGGCAAACTCATCGTCAGCAAGGTGCAGATGGTGCCCGGCATCACCCGCACCCTCACGTGTTCGGTGGTGCGCCTGTAAGTGGACAAGATCACTGACTCTCCCGTGACCGATCCCGCCCCGGCGGACGAGGTCGCCCCCGACCGCCCGTCCCGGGACCGGACGACCCGCAGCGCCGCGCTGATCGCCACGCTCGTCGCGCTCCCGGTCACCGCGCTGGTGGGCGCGCTCGCCTTCGTCCAGCTCTCCCCGGACCAGCCGGCCGAACCCGCCGCCGCGCCCAGCCCGACGGCCACCAGCGCCCGGCCGCAGTCCACCGCCCCGGTCGAGATGGCCGCGCCGGCGCTGGCCGAACGGCCCGCCGTCGTGTGCCGAGCCCTGCTGTCCCAGCTGCCGCCGACGATCGGCGACCTCGCCCAGCGCCCGGTCAGCGCCGGCCCGGAGCAGAACGCCGCGTACGGCGACCCGGCGGTCACCGTGGCCTGCGGCGGCGCCGAACCGACCGTCGGCGACACGGACGAGGTGCTCATCGTCAACGGCGTCTGCTGGCATCCCACGCAGGCGGCCGACGTCACCGTCTTCGGCACGCTGGACCGGGAGACCACGGTGACCGTCCGGGTGCCGAGCGCCTACGAACCGCCGGCGAAGTGGCTCCCGCGGATCTCCGACACGGTCCTGGCCTCCGTACCCTCCGGCGGCGACGCCCCGCGCGGCTGCCGCGGCTGACCACCCCGCCGGCATCGAGCGGGTGGGGGTGGCGCAACTTCCTGGAAAGAGTGGCCTTCCTCTGGCGGGGAGGCCACTCTTTCCCTGAAACGGTGCGATCTTCATGCCGCACGGCGCTCCCCCGAGCGCCGGCTCGGCGGCGGGCGGCGGCCCAGAGAGCGGCGGCTCAGTGCAGGCCGACGCCGCGGTGCAGGGCGGTACGGATGAGGCGGTTGACCAGCTTCGGGTACTCCAGCCCCGACGCCGCCCACATCCGGGGGAACATCGACGTCGGCGTGAAGCCCGGCATCGTGTTGATCTCGTTGAGGTAGACGTCCAGCTCCGGGGTGACGAAGAAGTCGACCCGGGCCAGGCCGGAGCAGTCGAGCGCGGTGAAGGCGCGGGTGGCGTACTCCTGGACCTGGCGGGTCACCCGCTCGGGCAGCTGCGCCGGGATGTCGTACTCGCAGGCGTTCTCGGAGTCGATGTACTTCGCCTCGAAGTCGTAGAAGTCGTAGTCGCCGACGACCCGCACCTCGGCGAGCACGGACGCCTCCGGCGCGCCGCCGGCCTCGCCCTCCAGCACGCCGCACTCGATCTCGCGGCCGACGACGGCCCCCTCGACGAGCACCTTCGGGTCGATCTGGCGGGCCGTGGCGACGGCGGCGTCCAGGTCCGCCCAGTCGGTGACCTTGGTGATGCCGAACGACGAGCCGGCCCGGGAGGGCTTGACGAAGACCGGCAGCCCCAGCCGCTCCTTCTCCGCCTCGCTGAGCGTCATCCCGTTGCGCAGCACCGCGTACGGGCCGACCGGGATGCCCTCGGCGACGCAGAGCTTCTTGGTGAACTCCTTGTCCATCGCGGCGGCGGAGGCGAAGACGTTCGCCCCGACGTACGGGATGCCGGCCATCTCCAGCATGCCCTGGATGGTGCCGTCCTCCCCGTACGCGCCGTGCAGCACCGGGAAGACCACGTCGACGTCGGCGAGCGCCCGGGGGCCCTCGGTCGGGTCGAGCACCATCAGCCCGTTGCCGGTCGGGTCGGCGCGCAGCACGATGTCGGTGCCGGACTCCGCCGTGATCTCCGGCAGCCGGCGGGCGTTGATCGCCAACTGGGCCGGGTCGCCGCTGGTCAGCACCCACTGGCCGGCCCGGGTGATGCCCACCGGCACCACCTCGAACTCGTCCGGGTCGAGCGCGCCGAGCACGCTGCCGGCGCTGACGCAGGAGATGCCGTGCTCCGGGCTGCGGCCGCCGAAGACGATCGCCACGCGGGTCCTGCCTGGGGTGGTCACTGCGTCACCTCTTCGTACGCGACTGCGGCGCCCGTCGTGGCGCTCACCCGGTTGACCTTACTGTGCGTGGCCGATTCGGGATGGCGATACCCGGGAGGCACGACCGCCCCGGCGCAATCGGTCAACGACACTTATACGGTGCGTAACCGCACTCGTGTCCGCCGTCTCCGCCCGTGGCGAGATCCGGGGCGGTGACGGCGCCGGGCGCCCACTACGCTGCTCGTCCTATGAGCGCTGATCCCCTCATCGAATCGCTGTCGGCGGCCCTGGACGCGCGCCCCGACGACCTGCCGCTGCGGCTGCACCTCGCCTCGCTGCTGCTGGACGCCGGCCGGGCCGGGGAGGCGATCGCGCAGGTCGGGCAGGCGCTCGCCCGGGACCCGGGCAACACCCAGGCCCAGGCCCTGATGCAGCGGGCGCTGGGTGGCTCCGTACCGCCGCCGGCGCCGGCCCCGCCGGGGCCGCAGCCGCCGGCGCAGCGCCCGGCGCCCGCCGCGCCGCGCGGTCCCGCCGCGACCGCCGACCAGGATCCCCTCGCGGCCTACGAGCAGGAGCTGGCGGACGTCGTGCCGCCGCGCTTCGCCCGTGCCGGCGACGAGCCGGAGCCGGTCACCGGCGACTCCGACCGGGTGTACGACGTGGAGACCTCCGTCGTCCGGCTGGCCGACGTGGGCGGCATGTCGGCGGTCAAGGAGCGGCTGGAGCTGGCCTTCCTCGGCCCGCTGCGCAACCCCGAGCTGCGCAAGATGTACGGCAAGAGCCTGCGCGGCGGGCTGATGCTCTACGGCCCGCCCGGCTGCGGCAAGACCTTCCTCGCCCGGGCGGTCGCGGGCGAGATGGGCGCCAAGTTCATCTCCCTGTCGATCGTGGACGTCCTCGACATGTGGCTGGGCAACTCGGAGCGCAACCTGCACGAGCTGTTCCAGGCGGCCCGCCGCAACGCGCCGTGCGTGCTGTTCCTCGACGAGGTCGACGCGCTCGGGCACAAGCGCTCGCAGGTCAGCTCCAGCTCGATGCGGACGCTTGGCAACCAACTGCTGGCCGAGCTGGACGGGATGGAGGGCAGCAACGAGGGCGTCTTCGTGCTGGCCGCCACCAACACCCCGTGGGACGTCGACCCGGCGCTGCGCCGCCCGGGCCGGCTCGACCGGGTGGTGCTGGTGCTGCCGCCGGACGCGGAGGCGAGAGCGTCGATCCTCGAATACCACCTGCGGGAGCGGCCGATCGCGGGCATCGACCTGCGGAGGATCGTGGCGGCCACGGAGGACTACTCCGGCGCCGACCTGGCCCATCTCTGCGAGACCGCCGCCGAGTTCGCGATGGCCGACTCCGTGCGCACCGGCGAGGTACGCATGATCGAGCAGCGGGACCTGGAGCGGGCGGCGAAGGAGGTCCGGCCGTCGACGAAGCCGTGGATGGCCACCGCCCGCAACGTGGCGATGTTCGCCAACGAGGGCGGCGTCTACGACGACCTGGTGGCCTACCTGAAGCGCCGTCGGATGCTGTGACGCCGGGCGGCCCGGCCGCCGCATCCGCAGCGCCGCCGCGCGGCCGCGACGCCGTGACGCCGTGACGCCGGGCGGCCCGGCGGGGCGCCGGGCCGCGCCTCTCCGCCGGGCCGGGCCTCCTGCCGGACGGGCCCTCCGTCCGGCGGGGCCGCTCTCCCCGATCGCACCGTTCCGGCCGCGAGCCGGGCGCGCGGGCGGGGACCGCCGGCTCAGCCGCGCGCGTGCCGCCGGCCGATGGCGATCACCTTGACCCGCTGCCGGCCGGCCCGGACCATGCCCAGCGCCATGAACGCGCCGGCGATCCGGTCGGCCGCCTCGCGGCTGGTCGCGCCGACCACCTGCCGGCGCCGCTCGGGGCAGGTCCGCTCGTCGCGGCCGGCGGCCTCGACGGGACGGACGTCGGTGAGCACCACGAGGAAGCGCGTCATCGGAGCCCGCCGGCGCGGTCGGCGCGGGCCTGCTGACCAGTACGCACGTCGGATCCCTTCCGGCTGACGGGCCACGGGGGCGTGGCACGCGGCGATCGGGTACGGGGGAGAAACCCGATCGCCGCGCGCCCCATCCCCTCCGGTCGCTCACCACCACCGTCGCCACGACAACCGGCGGTGAGGACGCGATGACAGATTGACATGTCCATAGCCGTGAATGCAACTCTCATCGACGTTCTCTCATCTACACCTTCCCGTGAAGATGTGCGACGATCGATGCATGGCTCCCAAGACGGCCCGGGCCCGACGCCTGGGCATCGCGCTGCGTACCCATCGGGAAGCCGCCGGACTCACGCTGGAGGCGGCGGCCGACGAGATCAGCAGCACCCGAAGCACCCTGTCCCGCTACGAGAACGCCCAGACGCTCGTCAGCCCGGCCACCGTGCGCGCCCTGCTCACCCTCTACGGGGTCGGCGCGGACGAGGTGGCCGCGGCCGTCCAGCTCGCCAAGGACGCGCGCAAACCCGGCTGGTGGGTGTCCTACTCGTACCTGCTGGACCGGCGCACCATCGACTTCATCGCGCTCGAGGCCGAGGCGACCGGGATCGCCAACTTCGAGCCGTCGGTGGTGCCGGGCCTGCTCCAGACCGCCGACTACATCCGGGGCGTCATGCGGGGCGGCCCGCACACCCTCGGCGACGACGAGGTGGAGCAGCGGGTCCACGTACGACTGGACCGGCAGCAGCGGCTCACCGCCGACAGCCCGCCGATCCTGGACGCCATCATCGACGAGGGCGCGCTGCTGCGACCGGTCGGCGGCCGATCGGTGATGGAGAGCCAGCTCCACCACCTGCTGAAGATGGCCGAGCTGCCCAACATCACCGTGCAGGTGATTCCCCTCGCCGCCGGTTACCACCGGGGGACCCGGGGCTCGCTGCACATCCTTGAGTTCGCCGACCCGGAGGACCCGATCATCGCCTCGGTGGAGACCGTGGCCGGGCAGATGGTCCTGGACCGGCCGGGCGACCTGCGTACCTGCACCAAGATCATGGAGCACCTGCGGACCGTCGCGCTCAGCCCGGCGGCCAGCCGCGACCAGCTCCTCCAACTCCTGAAGGGACGGTAGGACCATGACACCGACGACCAGCGCGGCGCTCGCCGTGGCCCGGTGGCGCAAGAGCAGCCACAGCGGCGACCAGGGGGCGTGCGTGGAGATGGCGGTGCTCCCGGAGACGGTCGCCGTCCGCGACTCGAAGGACCCGTCCGGCCCGGCGCTGCTCTTCCCGCCCGCCGCCTGGGCCGCCTTCGCGGAGGCACCGCCCCGCCGCTGACCTCGCCCCGGCGCCGGCGCGTGCCCCCGCGGGGCCGCGCCCGCCCCCCCGGGCGCGCCGGGGGCCGCCCGGAAT
>NZ_JBSGDY010000200.1:0-9516 GCF_053602615.1 Micromonospora sp. NPDC004336 | reverse complement strand
AAGCCGGCCCGGGCGTCCCGCCGGGCGGGCTCGTCGCCGATCGCCTCGATCTGCCGCAGCAGCACGTCCTCCGCGTCCGGGCTGACCGGCAGCGCCGCGTCCCAGGTGATCAGCTCGCGCTCGACCAGCCGGTCCAGCAGCGCGTAGCCGTCCTCGGGACGGCGCAGCCCGATCGCCGGGTCGGCGACGAGGTCGCGGGCCGGGCGCCGGCCGTCGGCGGCGGCGAGCAGCGCCGCCTCGACGGGGGTGAGCGACACCGGCGGGCGGCCCGGCCGGCGGACCGTGCGGTCGGTGAGGCTGAGCTGCGGGCAGAGCATCGGCGCCCACCAGCCGCGCACCGCCGGGTCCTGACCGATCCGCTCCGCGTAGGCGCTCAGCGCCCACGACTCGAACCACACCCAGCGGCGTCGGGTCAGGCCCGGGCCGGGACGCACGTCGGCGGTCTCCGGCCGCGCCGGGTCGAGGGTGACCCAGCAGCTCGGGCCGAAGAAGCCGACCGTCTCGTTCTTGCCGCAGTAGCGCTGCCAGTACTTCAGCAGGGCGCGCTCCCGGTCGCGTCGCCGCACGTTGCGGGCCGCGTCGGGCCCGCCGCGCGCCAGGCCGTCGAGCGCGACCAGGGCGCCCCGGTTCTGCCAGGTGACCGCCTCCCGCAGCAGCGGATCGGCGGCCAGCTCGGTGAGCCGCCGCCCGGTCGCCGTCACGGCCTCGGCGAACTCCTTGTCGAAGCGCTCCGCGCCGTCGCCGGTGGCGAGCAGCTCGTCGGCGGCGGCCGCCGCCCGCGGGGCGGAGAGCATGGTCAGGCCGTCGGCGGGGAAGCCGGTGGTGCGCAGGATCGCGTCCCGCCACACCGACCAGCCGGTGTCGCCGAGCGGCACCCGGTGCCCGCCCGCCGGCCCGGCTGCGGTGACCGCCGCCGGGTCGTCGGCGGCGCCCGGGCCGGCGGCCCGTCCCGGGCGGGCGGTCACGGCCTCGCCGAGGTCGGCGGTCACGGCCTCGCCGAGGTCGGCGGTCACGGCCCCGCCGAGGTCGGCGGTCGCGGCCCCGCCGAGGTCGGCGGTCGCGGCCTCGTCGAGGTCGGCGCGGATCGCGGCGAGCAGCTCGGGCAGCCGGTCGTTGAGGAAGAAGTGCCCGCCGTCGATCTCGCGCAGGGTGAAGCCGGCGGCGGTGTGCTCGCGCCAGGCGTCGCTGTGCGCGCGGGTGACGGCGCGGTCGTGCCGGCCGCTGAACGCCACGATCGGCACCGGCAGCGGCTCCTCGGGGGCGTAGCGGTAGCTGTCGACCCGCCCGAAGTCGGCGCGCAGCAACGGCAGCAGCAGCTCGACCAGCTCGGGGTGCGCCAGCAGCTCGGCGGGCAGGCCGCCGCCGGCGCCCAGGCGGCGCAGCAGCTCGTCGTCGTCCACCCGGGACAGCCCGTCGAAGAGGCTGGGCGCGGTCACGTGCGGGGCCCGGGCGCCGCCGACGTAGAGGCGCAGCGGCAGCGGGCGGCCGGCGCGGCGCAGCTCGCGGACCACCTCGAAGCCGACCCGGCCGCCCATCGAGTGGCCGTAGATCGCGTACGGGCCGCGGACCCGGTCGGCGATGGCGGAGGCGACGTCGTCCACCCGGAACTCCGGGTCCTCGCTGATCCGGTTCTCCCGCCCCGGCAGCTGGACCGGCAGCACCTCGACGCCCGCGCCGAGCCCGTCCTGCCAGCGCCGGAAGACGCTCGCGCCCCCGCCGGCGTAGGGCAGGCAGAACAGTTGCACCGGTGCCGGGTCACGGCGGCCGGCGGAGAGGAACCAGTTCACCTCGCGCCTTTCTGAGGGGGGTCGATCCAGTAGCGCTGACGCTGGAACGGGTAGGTGGGCAGCCCGGTGCGCCGGACCGCGCCCTTGGGGTGCAGCGTCGTCCAGTCCACGTCCCCGCCGGCGATCCAGGCCGCCGCCAGCTCGCGCAGCTCGCCGGGGTCGCCGGCCAACCGGGCTTCGGTGGCGAGCAGTTCGTCCAGCGCGGCGACGGCGCCCGCCGGGTCGGCCGCCACCACGGCGGCCCGACAGCCGAAGGCGCGCCGGCCCAGGGCGAGGGTGGCGGCCACCTCGGCCAGCGCCGGGGCGGCCCCGGCGAGGTGCTGCCGCAGCCGGGCCAGCGCCGCCCGCAGCGCCACCGGGGTCCGCGCCGAGACGGGCAGCAGGTACGCGGGCGAGTCACCGTCGCCGACCGGCTCGGCCGGGGGCGGCTGCTCGACCACCACGTGCGCGTTCGTGCCGCCCAGCCCGAACGAGCTGACCCCGGCCACCCGGCGCGCCACCTCGGGCCAGTCCCGCGCCTTGGTCGGCACGTAGAACGGGCCGCCGGCCAGGTCGACCTCCGGGTGCGGGCGGGTGAAGTGCAGGTTCGGCGGGATGACGCCGTGCTGCACGGCGAGCACCGCCTTGATCAGCCCGGCGATGCCGGCGCCCGCGTCGAGGTGACCGATGTTGGTCTTCACCGAGCCGAGCGCGCAGCTCTCGGCGGGGGCGGCGCCCGCGTACACCTCGTGCAGCGCGGCGACCTCGATGGCGTCGCCGAGCGGCGTACCGCTGCCGTGGGCCTCGATGAGACGGACCTCGCCGGGGGCGACCTCGGCCGCGGCGAGCGCGTCGGCGACGGCGGCGGCCTGCCCGGCCGGCCCGGGCACGGCGTATCCGGCGCGGTCGGCGCCGTCGTTGGTGACGGCCCAGCCGGGCAGCACCGCGTAGATCCGGTCGCCGTCGGCCTGGGCGTCGGCGAGGCGGCGCAGCGCGACCACGCCGACCCCGGAGCCGAACCCGGCGCCGGCGGCCGCCTCGTCGAAGGCGCGGCAGCGGCCGTCCGGGGAGGCCAGGCCGCCGGGGGTGTGCCGGTAGCGCGGCCAGGTCACGTTGACGCCGCCGGCCAGGGCGATGTCGCACTGGTAGTCGGCGAGGCTCTGCGCGGCGAGGCAGACCGCGACCAGCGAGCTGGAGCAGGCGCTCTGCACGGCGACCGCCGGGCCGGTCAGGCCCAGCCGGTAGGCGACCTGCCCGGGCAGGTGGTCGGTGAACTGCCGGCCGACGAGCCGGGCCTCCCAGTCGTCGGGGTCGACGTCGCCGACCACGGCCGGGTTGTCCATGAGGTGGAAGAGGAAGTACCGGTTGGCGGAGGTGGCGGCGTAGACGCCGACCAGCCCGGGGAAGCGGGCCGGGTCGTGCCCGGCGTCCTCCAGCGCCTCCCAGGCGGTCTCGAGGAAGAGCCGGTGCTGCGGGTCGGTGCGGGCGGCCTCGTCGGCGCCGAAGGAGAAGAACTCGGCGTCGAAGTCGGCCACGCCGTCGAGGCGGCCGCTCGCCTTGACGTGCCGGGGGTCGGCGCGCAGGCCGGGGCCGACGCCGAGGGCGGCCAGCTCCTCGTCGGTGTGGTCGTGGATGGAGTCCACCCCGGCGCAGAGGTTCCACCAGAAGGTGGCGACGTCGGGCGCCCCCGGGAACCGGCCGGCGAGGCCGACCACGGCGATCTCGTCGCCGGTGTATTCCCGGGCGGCGGTCGCCGGGGCGACGGGCGCGCGCACGACCGGCGCGGGGACCGGCTCGGCCGGGGCGTCGAGCAGCCGGGCCTGGGCGGCCACGGTCGGGTGCTCGAAGAGGCGGAGCATGGGCAGCCGCACCCCGAACCGCTCGGCGAGGCGCTGCTGCACGCGACCGAGCAGCAGGGACTGGCCGCCGACGTCGAAGAAGCTGTCGGCGCGGCCGACGGCGTCGCGCCCGAGCACCTCGCACCAGATGTCGTGCACGATCCGCTCGGTGGGGGTGGTCGGCCCCTGCCCGGCGGGCACGGCCCGGGCCGGGTCGGGCAGCGCCCGCTCGTCGATCTTGCCGGTGACGGTCAGCGGGAACTCGTCGACCACGACGACCGCGCGCGGCAGCGCGTACTCCGGCAGCCGCGCGGCGAGGGCGTCGCGCAGGGCCGCCGGGTCCGGCTCGCCGCCGGCCCGTCGGGCGTACGCGAGCAGCTCGCCGTCGCGGGCGACGGCGCGGACCCCGGCGACGCCGGGCTGGTCGGCGAGCGCCGCCTCGATCTCGGTCAGCTCGACCCGGAACCCCCGCACCTTGACCTGCCGGTCCAGCCGGCCGAGGCAGACCAGCTCCCCGCCGGGCAGCCGCGTGCCGAGGTCCCCCGTCCGGTAGGTGGGCACCCCGTCGGGGTCCGTGGAGAACCGGTCGCTGTCCTGGCCGAGGTAGCCGGGGGCGAGGTGCCGGCTGCGTACCACGATCTCCCCGGTCCCGTCGGCGCCCGTGCCGTCGGCGGCGAGGCGCAGCTCGTAGCCGGGCAGGGCCGTGCCGATGGGCAGCGGCCCGGTGGCGGCGGGGTCGGCGTCGGCGAGCGGCAGGGCGTACCGGGCGGCGAAGGTCATCTCGGTGGCGCCGTAGCCGTTGACCAGCACGCAGTCGGGGGCGAACCGGTCCCGGCCGCGGACCGCGTCGGCGTGGGTGGCCTGCTCGCCGCCGAGCAGCACGACCCGCACCCGGTCGAGGCGGGGGCCGGGGGTGTCGAGCAGGAAGCGGTAGACGGTCGGGGTGGAGTGGTAGACGGTGACCCCGTGCCGGGCGAGCTGCTCGACGGCGTGGGCGAGGCCGTGCCGGCGCAGTTCCACGGGGACGACGGCGGCCCCGGCGAGCAGCGCCGGGTAGAGGTCGGGGATCGCCGCGTCGAAGCTGAACGACGCGAGCAGGCTGAGCCGGTCGTCCGCTCCGATCCGGAGGGTGGCGATCTGGTTGTCCACCACGTGCAGCAGGTTGCGGTGGGTCTGCGCGACCGCCTTGGGCACGCCGGTGGAGCCGGAGGTGAACAGCACGTACGCCGGCGCGTCCGGGTCGACGGGCACGGGCCGCAGCGGCGCGGCCGGGACGTCGTCGACGGTCAGCACCCGCACGGCCGGCCGGTCGGCGGTGAGCCGGCGGGCCAGCTCGACGTGCTCGGCTCTACAGAGGACGACGCCGACCTCCGCGGCGGCGAGCATGTGCCCCAGCCGCCGCTCCGGGAAGCCCGGGTCCAGCGGCACGTACGCGCACCCCGCCGCGAGGGTGCCGAGGATGGCGGCGATGGTGGCCGAGCCGTGCCCGGTGAGCAGGGCGACCCGGTCGCCGGCCCGGCAGCCGGCCGAGGTGAGCGCGGCGGCGTGGCCGCCGGCGGCGCGGGCGAGGGCGGCGTAGCTGAGCGGGGCGCCCTCGCCGAGGACTGCCGGCTGGTCGGCTCGACGGGCGGCGACCGCCCCGAAGCGACTGACTACCGTCGATTCCATCATGTCAGCGCGCGGCGGCCGACCTGCTCATGGGCAGCGTGCAGCGTTCGACAAACGCGATCATGATCCCCCCCAGGACTTCACAATGGAAGCAGCATATGCCTCGATACCTGGGGCGAAAGATCATCGTTTAAAGTCCAGCCGAAGGGGCGAGTAACCGACGGAGAATGGCCGGCCAAGTCCGTCCGATCATCCCTCTAGCGCGTAGAGGAGTTGCCGCGTATCCGCCTACCGGCGGGTAATTTTCCGGCGAAACGGCCCTCTTGCCTTGAGTCTTCCTGCGATCCGCGTCGATGTCCACAGTCGGCCTGTGAACGACCTATTACGGGTGGAAACGTCAGCCGTCACACGGCGGGCGGGGGATCGGCTGCGTCATCCCGTCGAAGTCCCGGGGCAGCCGGGCCACCATGTCGTGGAACTCCTCGACGGTCACCGCCTCCCGCAGGGTGGCGAAGACCGCGCCCGTGCCGGCCCGGGCGGTCGCCTCGTCCACCCCGGCCCGCTCCCCCACCTCACGCAGGAACTGCGCCGGCCCGGGCGCGGGCCGGCGGCCGTCGTCGGACCCCGACCCGGGCCCGGCCGCCAGGTAGCCGTCCAGCGCGTCGGGGAGGTGCCCGGCCGGATCGCCGGAGCCCTCGCCGGTCATCCGCTCCACCATCGTCTGGAGCACGGCACGCGCGATGGTGGCCGACTGCGCGGTCGACAGGCCCGACCGGCGGGACACCGCGTCGACGAAAAGGGGAAACCGCACGGCGCCTCCTGTCGTCACCGGCCCCGCGCTTACCCCGGCGGGGCGCGGGCAAACGACACCCCGGGCGGGCGCGCCGGCGGCGCCCCCCGTGGGAAGCCGGCGGCGACGAGCCGTCGGACGCGGGCCGGCGGGCGGGCGGATCAGTCGACGACGGCGCTGCGCCGCTCCAGCAGGACGACGTCCCGCCAGCGGCCGTGGTGCCGGCCGACCCGTCTGCGCACCCCGACCACCCGGAACCCGGCCCGCCCGTGCAGCGCGAGACTGGCCGCGTTCTCGGGGAACACGCCGGACTGGATGGTCCAGATCCCGGCGGCCTCGGTCGAGGCGATCAGGGCGTCGAGCAGCAGCCGGGCGACCCCGCGCCCCCGGGCCGCCGGGTCGACGTAGACCGAGTGCTCGACCACGCCGGCGTAGACCGCCCGGGCCGAGACCGGCGAGACGGCGATCCAGCCGAGCACCTCGTCGTCCCCGTCGACCGCCACGAACCGGTGCCTGGGCAGCCGGCCGGCGTCGAAGGCGGCCCAGGCGGGGGCGGCGGTCTCGAAGCTGGCGTCGCCGCCGTCCAGGCCCGCCTGGTAGATCCGCAGGACCTGGGCGGCGTCCTCGGGGCGCATCGGTCGGACACCGACGTCGGTCATCAGCACGCTCCGTTCGGACCCGGCCCATCGCTGCCTCGACGATCGTCTGATCAGAGACCCGCAGTCTGGTCAGACGAATCTCAGCCTAGGGGCCTGTCGACGCGATCGGCTCTCCCCGGCGCGGCGCGGCCCGCGCGACCCGGCTCAGCCGGCCGGGTCGTCGGCGAGGACGTCGAGCAGCAGCGCGGCCGTCCAGCCGAAGGCCGGCGAGCCCAGCCCGGCCCCGGTGTCGGGATGGAAGTACTCGTGGCAGCCGGCGCGCGCCACCAGGTCGATCATCGAGTCGCGCAGGCCGGCGGCCAGGTCGGGGCGGCCGTGGCTGAGCAGCCCCCGGCGGATCAGCCAGTTGACGTTCATCCAGCTCGGGCCGCGCCAGTAGCGCAGCGGCTCGAAGTCCTGGGCCGTGCGGTCGTGGCTGGGCAGCGGTCGCTCCATCCGGGCGGCCAGCCCGAACCGCGGCGAGCACGCCTCGGCGACCAGCGCCGACACCTGCGGCGCGGGCAGGTCGGGCAGGACCAGCGGGGCCAGGCCGAGCACCGTCCGGGCCGGCACGAGGCGGTCGGCCCGCAGGTCCCGGGGCCGGAAGGTGCCCGTCGCGGGGTCGTAGAGCCGGCGCACCAGCGCCTCGGTGATCCGGGCCGCGCGCTCCCGGTGCGGGCCCGGGTCCGCACCGACCAGCGGCGCGATCCGGGCGAGGGCGTGCTCGGCCGCCCCCATCGCCGCGTTGACCAGCGGGCACTCGACCAGGAACGGGTGCCGCGCGCCGAGGTCGTCGTCGCGGTAGCGCCGCTCGCGGTAGGACGCGACGATCGCGACGTAGCGCGCGTAGTCGAGGTCCGTGGGGCGGTGCGCGGCGTCGGCGTGCGCGGTGTCGTGCCGGCGGTACGCGCGCATGACGGCCGCGTCGGCGGGCACCGCCGCCATCGGCGCGTCCCAGGCGGGGCTGTTGTCCAGCCCGGACTCCCACGGGTGCACGACGCAGGCCAGCCCGCCCCCGCCGACGTCCCGCCGGGTGGCGAGGTAGCGCTGCTGCGCGACCAGCCGGGGATAGAGCCGGCGCAGCGCGGCCCGCGCCCGCTCGGAGGGGCACCGGCGGTACGCCAGCCACGCGGCCGGCGCGTGCACCGGCGGCTGGATCAGCCCGGACGTGGCGGCCGCCGGTGCGCCGTCGGCGCTGGCCGAGTCCCAGAACTCGGGCCCCGGGAAGTACGAGCCGACGCGCAGCGCCGGGTTGAACACGATGTGCGGCACCCGCCCGTCGACCCACTGCGCCCGGAACAGGCTGGCCAGCTCCCGCCAGGCGCGGTCGGGGCGGACGTGGGACCAGCCGATCGCGCTGAACGCGGAGTCCCAGCTCCACTGGTGCGGGTAGAGGGTGCGCGAGGGCACGGTGTGGTCGTGCTCCCAGTTGCCGTCGAGGGTGGCCACGGCGAGCCGGCGCAGCGCCCCCGCGTCCCGGGGGCCGGCCGCCGGCCCGGGGCCCGCCGCGCCGCCGGGTCCACCGCGCAGACCGCCGTCGGCGACGTCGGCCCGACCGTCGGCGCGCCGGCCGCCGGCGGTCCCGGTGCTCATGCCGCCGCCTGTCGGGGCTGCGCGTGCCGCAGCACGGCGGCGGCCTGGTGCAGGGCGCGTACGGGGTCGCCGCGCAGCCGGCACTCCAGCGCCAGCCAGCCCCGGTAGTCGATCTCCAGCAGGGTACGCGCCAGCGCGGGCCAGTCGAGGTGGCCCGCGCCGGGCTGGAACCGGTTGGAGTCGCTGACCTGCACGTGCCCGAGGTACGGCGCGGCGGCGCGCAGCGCCCGGTGCACGTCGTCCTCCTCGATGTTCATGTGGAAGGTGTCGGCCACCACCCGCACCGAGGGCAGCCCGACGGCCGCGCAGAGGGCGACGGCGTCGTCGAGCCGGTTGACCATGTGGTCCTCGTACCGGTTCAGCGGTTCGAGGAAGAGGGCGACCCCCTCGGCGCGGGCGTGCTCGCCCAGCTCGCCCAGGGCGTCGACGAGCACCTGCCGGTCGCCGGCGGGCGAGCGGGGCGGCTCGAAGGGCGGCAGCCGCCGGGAGAACATGCCCCACGCGGCCGGGGTCATCGCGCCGACTCCGCCCAGCTCGGCGATCACGGAGAGCTGGGAGCGCAGGTTGCGGACCGCGTCGCGGGACCGCTCGGGGTCGAAGTCGCCGATGAAGTGGTCCATCTCGACGCAGACGGTGGGCATGACCACCCCGGCGGCGCGGGCCCGGCGCAGCTCGGGCAGCCGCCGGGCGAGGGCGAGCTCGCCCCGGCCGCGCAGCTCGATCGCGTCGTAGCCGAGCGCGGTGGCGAGCGCGTACTTCTGGATCAGGTCGGTGCCCGGCAGGAGCTGTTCCTGGCAGGCCAGTGGGATCGTCATCTAGAACCTCAGCACCACTTGGAGGGCGTCACCGTCACCGCGGTCGAGCAGCGCCAGCGCGTCGGCCACCGCGCTGGCGTCGACGACGTGGCTCACCAGCGGCAGCGGGTCGACGCTGCCCTCGGCCACCAGGTCCATGAAGGTGTGTGCGACGCGGGCTCCGGTCCACCGGCCGGCCATGCCGGGCGCCGGGGTCGGCCCGGAGACCTGGGCCGCCACCAGCTGGATCCGGTTGTGGTGGAACTCCTCACCCAGGCCGAGCCCGTCGGCCTGCCCCTGGTAGAAGCCGGCGGCCACGACGCGGCCGGCGTGGGTGGTGGCGCGGATCGCCTCGTGCAGCGCCGGGTACGCCCCGGACAGTTCCAGGCAGACGTCCGCGCCCCGCCCGGCGGTGGCGCGGCGCAGCACGGCCGCGGCCGACTCGGTGCGCTCCTGGCCGACGGGGTCGAAGTCGGCCACGCCCCGGGT
>NZ_JBSGDY010000199.1:0-9531 GCF_053602615.1 Micromonospora sp. NPDC004336 | reverse complement strand
GCGCCGGTACGTCGATCACGGCCGGCACCAACGCCGGCCGCTCCGCCGCCAGGGCGGCGTCGAACAGCTCCAGCCCGACCTCGGCGCTCATCGGCGTCAGGCCCGCCCGCGCCGACCGCGCCCGGTCCGCCTCGTCCAGCGACGCGGCCATCCCGGCGGTGTCCCACATCCCCCACGCCAGGCTCACCGCCGGCAACCCGAGCTGCCGCCGCCACACCGCCAACCCATCCAGGAACGCATTACCCGCCGCGTACGCCGACTGCCCCGGCGAACCCAACACACCCGCCACCGACGAGAACACCACGAACAGATCCAGGCCCAGGCCCGCCGTCGCCTCGTGCAGGAACCAACCCGCCGACACCTTCGGCGCCAACACCCCCGCCAGCCGGTCCCCGGTCAGCCCCTCGATCACCCCGTCGTCCAGGACACCGGCGGTGTGCACCACACCCGCCAGCCGGCCCCCGGCGGCGATCCCCTGGACCAGACCGAACACCTGATCCCGGTCCGTCACGTCACACGCCACCACCCGCACCGACGCACCCAACGCCGACAACCGCTCCGACAGCTCACCCGCACCATCGGCCGCCGGACCACGCCGCGACACCAGCACCAGCGAGCGCACGCCGTGCACCGACACCAGGTGCTCCGCGACCAGCGCCCCGAGCGCGCCCGTGCCGCCGGTCACCAGCACCGCGCCCTCGCCCAGGCTCGGCGTCTCCGCCGCCGTGCCGGCAGCCGCCCGGACCAGGCGCGGCACGAACACCGCGTCGGAGCGGACGGCGACCTGGCCGCCCGTCGCCACCGGCTCGTCCGCCACCCCGGCCAGCACGCCCAACAGTCCGGCGTGCAGGTCGCCGTCGACGTCGGCCAGGACGATGCGGCCCGGGTGCTCCGACTGCGCCGAGCGCAGCAGACCCCACACCGCCGCCCCCGCCAGGTCGCTGACCCGGTCCTCGGCCCCGACGGAGACGGCACCCCGGGTCACCACGACCAGCCGGGAATCCGCCAGCGCGTCGGCCGCCAGCCACGACCGGACCGCCGCGAGGACGGCCGACGTCGCCGCCCGTACCGCGTCGGGGTCGTTGTCGGCGTCCGTGGCGCGGGCGGCGTCCCCGCCCACGCCGCCGGCCGAGCCGACCGGCAGCAGCAACAGCCGGGGCGGCACGCCCGACGGCTCGGCGGCGGTCGCGGCCACCGCCTCGACGTCGGCGAACGCCGGCACGTCCACGGCGGCCGGCGGACCCACCAGCGCCCACCCAAAGACGTCCCCGGCGGCGGCGACCTCCTCGGCCCGCCAGGCCACCTCGAACATCGAGCGGGCCGCCGCACCCGCCGGCGACACCGCCGTCAGCTCCCGCAGCGCGAGGGAGTCCACCGACACCACGGCGGCGCCCGACTCGTCGGACGCGACCAGCCGCACCGCCGCACCCGCGCGCGTCAGGCGCACCCGCAGCGTCCGCGCGCCCGAGGCGTGCACCTGCACGCCCTCGAACGCGAACGGCACCCGCGGCCCGCCCGACTCCGCACCCAGCAGCAGCCCGATCGGGTGCAACGCCGCGTCCAGCAACGCCGGATGCACCCCGAAGCCCGCCGCGTCGCCGGCCACCTCGTCGGGCAACGCCACCTCGGCGAACACGTCGCCGCCGCCGGTCCAGACCCGGCGCAACCCCCGGAACACCGGCCCGTACGACAGACCGTGCTCCGCCAGCGCCGGATACCAACCGGCCAGGTCCACCTCGACACCGCCGGCGGGGGGCCACTCCCCCACGCCCGGCTCCTCGGCCGACGCGGGCTCCAGCACGCCCTCCGCGTGCCGGACCCACTCCGGATCGACGGCCTCCTCCGGCTGGGAGTGCACGGTCACCGACCGGCTGCCCGCCTCGTCGGCCGCGCCGACCCGCACCTGCACCCGCACGCCGCCCGACTCCGGCAGCACCAGCGGCGCGGCGATCGTCAGCTCGCGTACCCGGGACGCGCCCACCTCGTCGCCGGCCCGCACCGCCAGCTCCACCAGCGCCGCGCCCGGCACCACCACCACGCCCGACACGGCGTGGTCGGCCAGCCAGGCGTGCGTCGCCGTGGACAGCCGGCCGGTCAGCACGACCATGTCCTCGCCGGCCACGGAGACCGCCGCGCCGAGCAGCGGATGCCCCGCCGCCCCGAGCCCGGCCCCGGAGACGTCGATCCACCGGCCGGCCGGCTCCAGCCAGAAGCGCTGGTGCTGGAAGGCGTACGTCGGCAGGTCCACGTGCCGGCCGCCACCGCCGAGCAGGCCCGCCCAGCCGACGGTCACCCCGTTCGCGTGCAGCCGGGCGAGCGCTTCGAGGAGGGCCTGCGGCTCGGGGCGGTCGTGGCGCGAGGCCGGGACCAGCAGGGGCGCCGGCCCGTCCGCCGCGCGGTCGGCGAGGCAGGCCTGCGCCATGGCGGTCAGCACGCCGTTCGGCCCCACCTCCAGGAAGGTGTCGACGTCCTCGGCGCGCAGGCAGTCGACGGCGTCGGCGAAGCGCACCGTGCCGCGTACGTGCCGCACCCAGTAGCCGGGGTCGCGGAGCTGGTCGGCGTCGGCGACGCGGCCGGTCAGGTTGGACACCACCGGGATCGTCGGCGGCCGGAACGTCAGCCCCTCGGCGACCGCCGCGAAGTCGGCGAGCATCGGGTCCATCCGCACGCTGTGGAAGGCGTGGCTGACCCGCAGCCGGCGGGTCTGCACGCCCCGCTCCGACCACACGCGCCGCACCTCGTCGAGCGCCTCGGCGTCGCCGGCGACCACGACGGCGGCGGGGCCGTTCACGGCGGCGACGTCCAGCCGGTCGGTCAGCCCGGCGAGGGACGCGGTCACCGCCGCCTCGTCCGCCGCCACGGCGAGCATGCCGCCGCCGGCGGGCAGGGCCTGCATGAGCCGGCCGCGCGCGGCGACCAGCGCGCACGCGTCCTCGACGGAGAGCACCCCGGCGACGTGCGCGGCCGCGATCTCGCCGATGGAGTGCCCGGCGACCAGGTCCGGCGTCACGCCGAGCGACTCGACGAGGCGGAACAGCGCCACCTCGACGGCGAACAGCCCGGCCTGGGTGAACACCGTCCGGTCCAGCAGCTCCGCCTCGACGGAGCCGTCCGGGGCGAACAGCACCTCCCGCAGCGGGCGCGGCAGCAGCGGATCCAGGTGCCCGCACACCTCGTCCAACGCGGCGGCGAAGGCCGGGAACGCCGCGTACAGCTCGCGGCCCATCCCGGCGCGCTGCGCGCCCTGGCCGGAGAAGAGGAAGGCGGTCCGGCCGCGCGGGGCGGCCACGCCGGTGGTGACGGTGCCGTGCGGCTCGCCGTCGGCGAGGGCCCGCAGCCCGGCGAGGAGGTCGTCGGCGTCGCCGGCCAGGACCACGGCGCGGTGGTCGAGCCCGGCGCGGCTGACCGAGGCGGCCGCGACGTCCGCCGGGCGGAGGGAGTCGGCGCGGCCGAGGTGGTCGGCCCAGCGCCCGGCCTGCCCGGCGAGCGCCTCGGGGGTGCGGGCGGAGAGGAACACCGGGGCCAGCGGCAGCGCCACCGGCGGGGCCCCGTCCGTGGGCGGGGGGTCCTCGGCGGGCGCCTCCTCCAGGATGACGTGGGCGTTCGTACCGCTGATGCCGAACGACGACACGGCGGCCCGGCGCGGCCGGTCGGCGGCCGACCACGCTCGCGCCTCGGTCAGCAGCGAGACCTGCCCGGCGGACCAGTCGATGTGCGGGGACGGCGCGTCGACGTGCAGGGTGGCGGGCATGGTGCGGTGCCGGATGGCCTCGATCATCTTGATCAGGCCGGCGGCGCCGGCGGCGGCCTGGGTGTGGCCCAGGTTCGACTTGACCGAGCCCAGCCAGAGCGGCCCGCCGTCGCCCCGGTCCTGCCCGTACGTGGCCAGCAGCGCCTGCGCCTCGATGGGGTCGCCGAGGGTGGTGCCGGTGCCGTGCGCCTCGACCACGTCGACGTCGGCCGGCGAGAGCCGGGCGTTGGCGAGGGCCTGCCGGATCACCCGCTCCTGCGACGGGCCGTTGGGGGCGGTGAGCCCGCTGCTGGCGCCGTCCTGGTTGACGGCGCTGCCCCGGACGACGGCGAGGATCCGCCGGCCGTCGCGGCGGGCGTCGGTGAGCCGCTGCAACAGCAGCACCCCGACCCCCTCGGACCAGCCGGTGCCGTCGGCGGCGGCGGCGAAGGACTTGCAGCGGCCGTCGGAGGCCAGGCCCCGCTGGCGGGAGAAGTCGGCGAAGGTGCCGGGGGTGGACATGACCGTGACGCCGCCGGCGAGCGCGAAGTCGCAGTCGCGCTGGCGCAGCGCCTGCGTCGCGAGGTGCACGGCGACCAGCGACGACGAGCAGGCGGTGTCGACCGTGACCGCCGGGCCTTCGAGCCCGAAGGTGTACGCCACCCGCCCGGACACCACGCTGCCGGAGTTGCCGGTGCCGATGTAGCCCTCCACGCCGTCGGGCAGGTCCAGCACCCGCGACGCGTAGTCGTGGTACATGACCCCGGCGAAGACGCCGGTGCGGCTGCCGCGCAGCGCCTGCGGGTCGATGCCGGCGTGCTCGAACGCCTCCCAGGAGGTCTCCAGCAGCAGCCGCTGGTGCGGGTCCATCGC
Organism: Micromonospora sp. NPDC004336; assembly: GCF_053602615.1. NCBI lineage: Bacteria > Bacillati > Actinomycetota > Actinomycetes > Micromonosporales > Micromonosporaceae > Micromonospora > Micromonospora sp. NPDC004336. The sequence continues at coordinate 4,928 of NZ_JBSGDY010000199.1, read as the reverse complement.
CAGGGCCTCGCGCGGGCTGATGCCGAAGAAGCCCGGGTCGAACTGCGGCGCGTCGTAGAGGAAGCCGCCCTGGCTGCTGGTCGACGTGCCCGGGTTGTCCGGGTCGACGTGGAAAAGCCGCTCCAGGTCCCAGCCCCGGTCGGTCGGGAAGTCGCCCACCCCGTCGCCGCCCCGCTCGACGAGGTCCCACAGCTCCGCCGGGCTGGACACCCCACCCGGGAAGCGGCACGCCATGCCGATGACGGCCATCGGCTCGCGGTCCTTGGCCTCCACCTCGCGTACCCGCCGGCGCGCGTCGCGCAGGTCGGCAGTCGCACGCCGGAGGTAGTCGAGGAACTCTGCCTCAGTGGGCATCGGGCCACTCCGTATCGGGGTTCGAGGTGTGCGACATGCCGGATCAGGCCGAGCCGAGCTCTTCGTCCAGCAGGCTGAAGATCTCCTCGGCGGAGGCCGACTCGAGGCTGGTGCCGTCGGCGGCGGCGGAGTCCGCCTCGGACTCGGTGTAGGTCCACAGGGAGAGCAGTTCGCGCAGCCGCGCGCCGACGGCGGCCCGGTCGCTGTCGGCGGCGGCCACCGCGCGCATGGCGTGCTCCAGCTTGTTCAGCTCGCCGAGCACCGTCAGCGCGGACGTGCTGCGCTCCGCCAGCAGCGCGCCCCGCAGGTACTCGACCAGCGCGGCGGTGGTCGGCCGGTCGTAGATCAGCGTGGACGGCAGCCGCAGGCCGGTGGCCGCGTTGAGCCGGTTGCGGAACTCGACCGCGGTCAGCGAGTCGAAGCCCAGCTCGACGAAGCCGCGCTCGACGTCGATCGAACGGATCGACGCGTAGCCGAGGACGGCGGCGGCGTGGGTGCGGACCAGGTCGGAGAGCACCTGGTCGCGGTCGGCCTCCGCCGTCGCGGCGAGGGTCTCCCGCAGCGCCTCGGCCGGGTCCCGCTCGGCGGCGCGGGCCGCGCCGGTCGCCGCCGGGCGCACCAGCGACCGCAGCACCGGCGGCACCGCCGCCGGCCCGTGCCGGCCGATCAGCGCGAGGTCCAGGTTGACCGGTACGACGACCGGCTCGGCGAAGCGCAGCGCCTCGCTGAACAGGTCCATGCCCTCGTCGGCGCCGAGCGGCACGAAGCCGCCCCGGTTCATCCGGGCCTCGTCGACGTGCCCGGTCTGCCCGTCGCCGGTGTCGTTGACCCACGGGCCCCAGGCCAGCGAGAGCGCCGGGAGTCCCCGGTCGCGCCGGTGCTGGGCGAGGGCGTCGAGGAAGCAGTTCGCCGCGGCGTGGTTGGCCTGCCCGGGGCCGCCGAAGAGGCCGGCCGCCGAGGAGAAGAGCACGAACGCGGCCAGGTCCAGCTTCTCGGTCAGCTCGTGCAGGTGCCACGCCGCGTCGACCTTGGGACGCAGCACGGTGTCGAAGCGGTCGGGGGTGAGCGCGGGCAGGACGCCGTCGTCGAGCACCCCGGCCGCGTGCACCACGCCGGTCAGCGGCAGGTCGGCCGGGAGCTGGTCGAGCAGGAGGGCGAGCGCGTCGCGGTCGGTGACGTCGCAGGCGACCACCCGGGCGGTGGCGCCCAGCCCGGCCAGCTCGTCGACCAGCGCGGCGACGCCCGGGGCGTCCGCCCCGCTGCGGCTGGCCAGCAGCAGGTGCCGTACGTCGTGCCGGGTGACGAGCCGGCGTGCCACGAGCCGCCCGAGCAGGCCGGTCGCCCCGGTCACCAGGACGGTGCCGGCGGCCAGGTCGGGGCCCGACGCGTCGGCCGGGGGCGGGCCGAGCCGGGTCAGCCGGGGCACCCGGAGCTGGCCGGCGCGTACGGCGAGCTGGGGTTCGCCGGTGGCCAGGGCCGCCGGCAGCAGCGCGGCGGCCGGGGCGTCGTCGTCCACGTCGAGGAGCACGATCCGGTCGGGGTTCTCCGACTGGGCGGAGCGCAGCAGGCCCCAGGCGGTGGCGGCCGGCACGTCGGCGATCCGCTCGTCCGGGTCGACGCGGACCGCGCCGCGGGTGACCACCACCAGCCGGGCGGCGGTCAGGGACTCCTCGGCGAGCCACTGCTGGGCCAGCGCGAGCATCCGGTGGGCGACCCGGTGCGCCTGGGCGGCCGGGTGCGGCTCGTCGGCGGCCGGTCCGGCGCAGGTCACCAGCACCGCGTCGGGCACGGGGCCGCCCGCGCGCGCCTCGGCCACCAGCGCGGAGAGGTCCGGGTGCCGGTCGGCGCCGGGCCAGTCGTCGCCGAGGACGACGAGTCGTGGGCTGCCGTCGGCGCGGCCGGCGGCGGGGGCGACCCAGTCGAGGCGGTGCAGCGACCGGCTGGCCGAGCGGCGGGCGGCGCTGAGCTGCTCGCCGGAGATGGGCCGCAGGACCAGGCCGTCGACGGAGGCGACCGGGGTGGCGCCGGTGTCGGTGACGGTCAGGGTCACCGAGCCGGCGTCGGTGGCGCGCAGCCGGATCCGCAGCTCGCGGGCGCGGGTGGGCCGGATGGTCACGCCCGACCAGGTGAACGGCAGGCCCGGGCGGATGTCGGGACCGCCCTCGGCTTCCGGCGCACCGCCGCCGGAGTCGCCGGCCGCGCCGGCCGTGGCGTTGGCGTCGGTAGCGCCGGCCGTGGCGCTGGTGCCGGCCGCGCCGGCCGTGGCGCTCGCGCCGGTAGCGCCGATGGCGCCGGCCGTGGTGCTGATGTCGTCGGCCGTGGCGCTGGCGTCGGCGGCGCCGGCCGTGGCGGCGGCGCCGATGGCGTGCAGCGCCGCGTCCATCAGGGCCGGGTGCACGGAGAACGCCGTGGTGTCGGTGGACGCGTCGGCGTCGAGGGCGACCTCGGCGAGGACGTCCCGGCCCGAGCGCCAGGCGGCGCGCAACGCCCGGAAGGTGGGGCCGTAGTGGTAGCCCTGGGCGGCGAGCCGGGCGTAGAGCCCGTCGAGGGCGATGGGCTCGGCGTCGGCGGGCGGCCACACGGCGGCCGGGGCGGGCTCCGGGTCGACGGTGTCGGCGAGCTGGCCGGAGGCGTGCCGCTGCCAGGCGCGGGAACCGTCGGGGCCGGTGTCGTCGTCGCGCCGGGTGTGGACGGCGACGGGCCGGTGCCGGGTCTCGTCCGGCGGGCCGACCCGGACCCGCAGGTCGATGCCGCCCTCGGTGGGGATCGCCAGCGGCGCCTCCAGGTTCAGCTCGGCGACGGTCGCCGCGCCGGCCTGCCGGCCGGTCCAGGACGCCAGCTCCACCAGGGCCGTCCCGGGCAGCAGCACCGTGCCCAGCACGGCGTGGTCGGCGAGCCACGGGTGGGTGGCGAGGGAGATCCGGCCGGTGAACAGCAGCCCCTCGTCGCCGGGCAGGTCGGCCACCGCGCTGAGCAGCGGGTGGTCGACGACGTCGAGGCCCACGGCGGGCAGGACGGAGCGGTGGGCGCCGGTGCGCTCCAGCCAGTAGCGGTGCCGGTCGAACGCGTACGTGGGCAGGTCGACCGGCTCGGACTCGGGCAGCAGCCGGCGGTGGTCCACCGCCAGGCCGAGCGTGTACGCGGTGGCGAGCCCGGTCAGCAGCCGGGTGGCGGCGTCGTCCGACCCGTCGAGGGTGTCCAGCACGTGGCCGGTGGCGCCGGACGCGTCGAGGACGGCGGCGACCCGGGCGGTCAGCGCCGGCTCCGGCGAGACCTCGACGAAGGTCACGTGTCCGGCGTCCACGGCGGCGCGCAGGGCGGCGTCGAGCTGCTCCGACCGGGCCGCCTCGTCGGCCCCCGGACCGGCCCGGCCGGTCAGGTGCGCGGCCCCGGATTCGGCCGGGGCGTCGGCGCGGAGGTCGGCCCAGTGGTCGGCGCCGAGGGTGGCCGCGTCGGCCCAGTCGCCGGTGACCGTGGAGGCCAGCCGGGCGGTGCCGGGCTGCGGCGCGATCCCGGCCAGCGCGGCGCGGAGGCCGTCGCGGTCCAGCCCGCCGGCGGCGGCCCGGGCGCGCAGCGCCACCGTGCGGGCGGCGTCGGACAGGGACAGCAGGCCCGCCACGTGAGCGGCCACGACCTCGCCGTCGCCGTCGCCGACGACCGCGGCCGGGGTGACGCCGGCGTGCCGCCAGACGGCGGCGAGCGCCACGCCGACGGCGAACCGGACGGGCCGGGCCAGCTCCGGCCGGTCGGCCCAGGACCGGTCGGGGCCGATGAGCAGGGCGGCCGGGTCGACGTCCACCCAGGGCGCCAGGGCCTGCCGGCACTCGGCGAGGGCGTCGTCGAAGACCGGGCAGCGGCCCACCAGGCCGGCCGCCGCACCCGCCGGGGCGGCGGCCGGGAAGACGAACACCGGGCCCGCGCCGTGGTTGGCGGCGGCGCCGGTCACCACGTTGCCGGCCGGGGTGCCGGCGGCGAGCGCGTCCAGGCCGGCCAGCAGCTCGCCCGGCGTCGCGCCGACCACCACGGCGCGCCGGTCGAACGCCGACCGGGTCGCGGCGAGGGACCAGCCGACCGCCGCCGGGGCGAGGCCGGGGTGCGTGCGCAGGTGCCGGGCCAGCCGGGACGCCTGCGCGGCCAGGGCGGAGCCCGAACGGGCCGACACGGGCCAGGCCACCACGTCGGCGGCGAGCAGCCCGGCGGTACGTCCCCGCGCCTGCGCACCGGCGGCCGGCGGCGTCGGGGCGTCGGTCGCCTCGGCGTCGGCGGGAGCGTCGACGGGCTGCTCGACGACCACGTGGGCGTTGGTGCCGGAGATGCCGAACGAGGAGACCGCCGCCCGCCGGGGCCGGTCGACCGCCGGCCACGGCCGGGACCGGGTCACCAGCTCCACGTCGCCGGCCGACCAGTCGATGTGCGGCGACGGCTCGTCGACGTGCAGCGTCGCCGGCACCACGCCCTCCCGCATGGCGAGGACCATCTTGATCACGCCGGCCACGCCGGCGGCGGCCTGCGCGTGACCCATGTTCGACTTGACCGAGCCCAGCAGTAGCGGGCCCGCGTCGCCCCGGTCCTGC
>NZ_JBSGDY010000198.1:0-9556 GCF_053602615.1 Micromonospora sp. NPDC004336 | reverse complement strand
CCGGTCCGCGCGGACCGGGCCCCCTCGCGTCGCCCGTCGGTCAGACGAGGTCCCAGCTCAGCGGCGTCCCCCTCGGCACGTCCCGGGCGAAGGCGCGGCCGAGTACCCGGTCGAGGTCGGCCGGGGGGAGCCCGCCGGCCGGCCGGATCGAGCGCACCACCGCCGGGGTGACCGGATCGCCGGCCCGGACGTCCTGCACCACCCACAGGGACCGACGGAACCGCAGCCCCTCCCGCTCGGTCGGGGTCGGCCCGATCGCGGTGCCGCCCAGCGCCGCCCAGGCCCGCTCCGACTCGACGGTCAGGGCGGTCAGCTCCGCCGGCTCCAGCGAGAAGTCGGAGTCGACGCCGCCGTCGGCCCGGCGCAGCGTCACGTGCTTCTCGATGAGGCAGGCGCCGAACGCCACCGAGGCGATCGGGACGCCGATGCCCGGCGTGTGGTCGGACAGGCCCACCGGCAGGCCGAAGGCGTCGGCCAGGACGGGCAGCCGGCGCAGGTTGCTGTCCCGCGGCGGCGCCGGGTAGGACGCGGTGCAGGCCAGCAGCACGATGCCGCCGGCGCCGCCCTCCCGCGCGGCGCGTACGGCCGCGTCGATCTCGCCGACGGTGGCCATCCCCGTGGAGACGACCAGCGGCTTGCCGGTGGCCGCGACGAGCCGGATCAGCGGCAGGTCGACCAGCTCCGACGAGGCGATCTTGTACGCGGGCGCGTCCAGCCCCTCCAGCAGCTCCACCGCCGTCGCGTCGAAGGGCGAGGAGAACACGGTGAGGCCGTGCCGCCGGGCCCGCTCGAAGATCGGCGCGTGCCACTCGTACGGGGTGTGGGCCCGCTCGAAGAGCTGCCACAGGCGCTCGCCGCCCCACAGGTCGTGCCCGTCGGAGAGGCGGAACGCGGGGGAGTCCACGTCGATGGTGATGGTGTCCGGCCGGTACGTCTGGAGCTTGAGCGCGTGCGCCCCGCTGGCCGCCACCGCGTCGACGATGGCGAGCGCCCGGTCGAGGCTGCCGTTGTGGTTGCCGGACATCTCGGCGACCACGAGGGGTCGCTCGCCGGGGCCGACCGCGTGCGGCCCGATCTTGACTGTCGCCGTCATCTTCCTCTGCTCTTCTCCGTCCACACCACCTGGTGCGGCGTGCCGTCGATGTCCCGCTCGTAGCGCCGGACCTCGCGAAAACCGAAGCGCCGGTGCAGGGCCAGCACCGGCCGGTTGGCGGCCAGCGTCTCGCCGCCGAGCGTCCGCGCCCCGAGGGTGTCGAAGGCGTACGCGACGGCCGCCCGCTCCAGCGACAGCCACGCCGGCAGCAGCTCCCCCCGGGCGTCCAGCCCGCCGACGTCGAGGTAGAACCCCCAGGTGAGCGCGCGGTCCGGGGAGGTCAACCCGGCGAAGGTGACCACGCCGGCGGGCTCGCCGTCGTGCAGGTGCACCAGCACCCGCCGGTCCGGGTCGACGCGGACCCGCGACCACCAGGCGGCGTGCTCGGCCGGGCCGATCTCGTGGCTGGTCAGGCTCACCGCGCGCACCTGCGGGTGGTTGCGCCAGCGCAGCATCCGGCGCAGGTCCCCGTCGTCGGCGGGCCGCAGCGACCCGGTCGCCGTCGGCAGCCCGGTCATCGTCGGCTCGCCAGCGCGGCGGCCTGGTCCGTCGCCACCGTCCCGGCCGCGGTCCGCCCGGCCTCCGTGGCGTGCCCGGCCTCCGTGGCCGGCCCGGCGCGCCCGGCGTCCGTGGCCTGCGCGGCCTTTGTGGCCTCTCCGGCGGGTGCGGCGTCCGTGGCCGGTCCGGCGTCCGGGGCGGGGGTGGGCTCCGGGGCGGGGGCGGCCGGCGGGGTCGGTCGCCTGCCCCGGACCCGGCCGGCGGCCCGGTCGGCTCGGCGCAGCGTGGCGTACGCGAGGTAGCTGTTCCGGCCGACCAGCCGGTGCTTGAGCCCCGCCACCCCGGCCGGCGGCGAGTAGCCGGCGCCGGGCAGGTAACGGCGGTAGTGCTCGGCGACCCGGCGGAAGAACGCGCGTCGCAGCCGCGGGTGCAGCCGGCCGTCGTTGCCCGCCACCACCAGGTAGTGGCTGACCATCAGGGTGAACAGCTCGGCCCGCAGCCGGTCGTCGGGGGCGTGCCGGTCCAGCCAGTCGAAGAGCCGCTCGTACTGGTCGAAGGCGTCGAAGTGCCGCCGGCTGCGGGTCGAGGTGATCGCACCGAGCCGGCCCTGCCGGTAGAGGTAGCAGACCCGGTCCAGCACGGCGATCCGCTCGGCGCCGATGAGCAGGGGATGGCTGAACGGGATGTCCTCGTACCAGCCGGGGTGGAAGCGCAGCCCCAGCTCGGCCATGAACCCGCGCCGGACCACCTTGTTCCAGGCGGTGTGCTGCACCCGCAGCAGTTGCGGCCGGTCGGCCAGGCGGACCACGCCCGGCACGCCGCGCAGCAGGTGGCTGCTCGCGTCGACCTCCCGCCGGCCGCCCTCGTGCACCCGTAGGTGGTCCAGCATCAGCACGTCGGGCCGGTCCCGACGCAGCCGGTCCAGCACCGCCGGGATCGTGCCCGGCGGCAGCCAGTCGTCGCTGTCGACGAACCAGACGTACGCGCCGGCGGCCACGTCGAGGCCGGCGTTGCGGGCCGGGCCCAGGCCCACGTTGCGGGGCAGGTGCACCGTGCGGATCCCGGCCCGCCCGGCCGCGTACGACCGCAGCATCTCCCCGCAGCGGTCCGGGGAGGCGTCGTCCACGGCGACCACCTCCACCGCGTCGGCCTCGCCGGCCGGGACGTCGGCGCGGATCGACTCGAGGCACTGGTAGAGGTACGGCTCGACGCCGTACACGGGCACGACGATGCTCAGCAGCGGTGCTTGCGTCGGCTCAATGACCACGCCGACACCATCGACGGCGTGGATGGACGGCCCCGGAACCTCACGTTGCCGGCGAAGGTGAAGTCCCTGAACAGCCGCCCAGCGCGGGGTTAACGGTTCAGCATGCGGCGCACCGGGCTGCCCACGGCGCGCTTGACCCGGGAGCGCAGGCGCTGCTCGCGCAGCGCCTCCGCGTCCTGCCGAAGCTGCGCGTTGCGGTCGTGCAGCCACTGGATCCGCTCCAGCAGCACGTCGGGCGGCGTCGCGGCGGCCGGCCGCACGGCGGGCGGGAAGGTGGTGGCCCGCACCCGTGCGTCGAACCGGGCGGCGCTGTCGCCGTCGGCGAAGGCGTTGCCGAGGTCGTGCCTGGCGAGGAAGGCGAGCATCGTCTCGTAGCGCGCCTTGTGGCCCTCGACCAGCGCCGTGTAGTCCGCCTCCGCGTAGAGCTGGGCGGCGTCGACGTCGGCCGGCACCTCCTTCATCACCCGGTGCGGGATGTCGAAGTAGCGGGCGAGCTCCAGGGTGCGCGAGTCGTGCGCGAACAGGTAGCCGGGCGTACCGGCCACCAGCGCCGTGATGGTGCCGTGGATGCGGGTGCCGAACGCGAAGTCGAACCGGGAGAGGTAGTCCATCCAGGTCCACGGGTCGACGAACATCCGCACCTTGTCCTCGGTGAACAGCGGGTGCGAGGTGTGGATCGGGATGGCGCTGGACTTGCCCCGGTCCTCGGGGGCATCGCCGTAGAGCAGGGTGCCGAGCGTCTTGAGGTCCTGCGGCAGGTAGCGCAGGTTCGGGTACCGCTCGTGGTGCCGGGCGATGATCTTCGCCATCGACTTGACGTACGGCGAGACGGTGAGGGCGACCCGGTCCTCCGGCGCCAGCGCCGCCTTGCGCTTCGCCACCCGCAGGCTGTCGCCGTGCAGGAACATCGACGGGCAGCCGATCACGTCGACGGCGGAGAAGCCCAGGGTGCGCAGATAGCCCTCGGTGATCTCACCGCGTACGCCGATGCTGTGGGAGCGGTCGAGCACCGCCTTGACGAACCGGGTCACCACGTCGTCGATCGGGCGCAGGTATTCCCGGTCGCCGTTGACGTCGGTCTGCACGCCCACGCCGAGCACCACGACCGGGATCTTCAGCCGCTCGACGAGCTTCGTCATCAGCTCGATGCGGTGGGCGTAACTGCGCCGGAAGGCGTTGGCCAGCGGGACGACGTAGACGTCGTACCGTTCGTTGATCATGTCGGCGTCGCGCGGGTTGACCTTGAACTCGGTCGGGGTGATCTCGGCGGTGGCGGTCTGCAGCAGCTTGTGCGCGGCATGGCTGAAGACGAGGTTGCCGTTGTTCTCGCCGATCCAGTTCGCCTCGTGGGACTCCTCGGGGGAGTAGACGTCGAAGGGGCCCTTCTTCGCCCGCATCAGGATCCGCTGGTGCATTCGCCTCGCCTCTCGTCACCTCCGGGTCACGGCATACTAGGCCACCCGGCGGACGAGGCACAGCGCCGCCCGCGCGAGCGCCCGTCCACCTGGCCGGAGCGGTCCGTGGCGACACGCCCGGCGGCGATGCGGACCGGCGGCGTCGGCGGTAGCGTGGTCGCGTGCTGCCCGTCGTGCTCACCTGTCCCCTGTGGTGGGTGGCGCGGTGGGCCGCGCGGCTGCTCGCCGGGCTCGCGGTCGCGGTCGCGTTCGCCGTCGGCGCGGGGGCGCTCCCCGCCGCCGCCTCGGCCCCCGCCGGTCCGCCGTCCGCCGCCCCGGCCCCTGCCGTGACGCTCCCCGCGCATGTTTCCCCGGGCAAGACGGGCCCCGTCCCGGCGGCCTCCCTCGCGGTGCCGCCGTTCGCGGCGGCCTCCCTCGCCGTGCCGCCGTTCGCGGCGGGCCTCGCTCCGGCGGTCGCCGTCGGCCTGCCGGGCCCCGGCGTCGGCGACCGCGAGGCCGGGGGCGCCGACGAGCGGGCCGCCGCCGGCCCCGTCGCCCTCGCCCCCGCGGCCGATCCGGGCCCGGCCGCGGCGACGATCGCGGTCGGCCCGGCCATCGACCCGGCCCCGCGCGTCCCGGGCACCACCGGCCCCCGCGCCCCGCCGCGCGGCTGAGCCGCACCACCCCCGCAGGGCCGGCGACCGGCCCCGGGACCGTGTCCGCCCCAGGCGTCGGCGAGGGCCTGCCGCTGCCTCAGGGGCCGCGAGGTGCCCCTGCTTCGCCTTCCACCCCATCCGCACCCGTCGGGCCGCGCCGCGCCGCCGGGTGCCCCCGCTGCCGCACTCGCTACCCGTGAGGTGCCGACCATGGAGAACGTCCTCTACCAGTTCCTGATCGGGGTGCCACGGGCCGCCGCCATCTGGTCCGCCCTGCTCCTGCTGGCCCTGACCGTGCTCGCCGTCCTGGTCGCCCGCCCGGAGCGGGTCCCGCCCGCCGACGCGCCGGCCGCCCCGCCCGCCGACGACCCCGCGACCGAGGCGGCCGACCTGCGCCGCTACGCCGAGGAGGTGGCCGTCGCGGCGAACCGCGCCGCGCGTACCGCCCGCCGGCTGCGGGCCGACTGGCTCGCCGCGCAGGAGGCGGTCGACCGGGCGTGGCAGGCGTACGACGAGGCGGAGACCGCCGCCCGCCGGTTCACCGGGGCCGCCCTCCTGCCTGCTCCGCGCACCCCGCGCACGCCCGCCGAGTACGCCGCCCGCGAGCGCTGGCTGCACCACGCGGCGATGGCCGCCCACTGGCGCGGCGACCTGACCGCCCGCCAGCTCAGCGACGTGTTCGGCCACCGGTCGGGCTGGGATCCCCGACGGCACCCGGCGGAGCAGGAGATCGTCCTGGCCCGGGCGGTGCGCGACGCGAAGCGGGCCGCCTACCGGGCCGCCGCCGAGCGGGAGCGCCTCGCGTGGCGGGACGCCGACCTGGCCGCCGAGGCGGCCCGCGCCCTGGCCACGGAGGCGTACGCCGCGGCGGCCCGGCTCCGGCCGGGCCGGCTCCCGGCGGCCCGCGCGGTGGCGGCCGCGCACCGTCCCGCGCCCGCCGCGCGCTGGCGCCCCGCCCGCGTGGGCTGAGCGGCGGCATTTCGGTGACGCCGGTCACAGCGGAGCCGAAACGGTCATCCGGCGCGGCCCGGCCGATTTTCGCCGGCGATCCGACGCCGATTGTCGGCCGCTCGTCCGGTTGTCGCCCGAAGGCGCGCGTGGAAACGGTCGTCCCATTGAGTCACGTCAGTGTCGAGCTGCCCGCAAAAAAGTCGCGCGATCAAGGTTTAGGCAGGTGGGAGCGGGTTGGCAGGCCGCCGACCGGCCAGTAATGTCGGCGCGTCCGGTGCGGTACCCGTTCGCAAGAGGCGACGCCGCGCCGACCCGCCTAATCGTGCACAGGCGAGCCGGGGACCCACTGCAACATCGGGGTGAATCCGCGGGCTGCGGCCCGTGGTAGGGCGTTCTTCCCGCCCGAATCCGTCAGCTAACCCGGTCGGCGGTGTCGGAAGGAGTTCCATTCCTCGTGCAGCACCCAGCCACCCCCCGCCGCCGCCTCCACGGCGCCGCGGTGCCCGCGCTCGCCCGGCCGTACGCCACGAGCTGACCCACCGGTCACCGCCCGTCGCCCGGCATCCCGGGCGCATCCCCTGAGTGGTCCACCACCGCCGGACGCCGTCCGTGCGGTCGGTTCCTCCTGCGGTGAGGAACCGACGGCCGCTCACCCCCCGAGCCCGTGGAGGAAACCATGAAGCACCACCTCAAGCGACAGCTCCGCCGCCTGACGTCCGAGCGTCCCTACCAGGTGGCCGCCGCGTCGGCCGCCGCGCTCGTGCTGGCGTCCGGCACCGGCGCGCTGCTGGCCGACGGCGACGCCTCGCCGGCCGCCGCGCAGGCCCCGGCGGCAGTGACCGAGCTGCGTGACGACACCGCGGCCTCCCGTGGCGAGGCCCGGACCGCGGCCGTCCCGTCGACGGCCGCCCCGGCCACGTCCGGCGCTCCCTCGGCGAGCGCCACCAGCACCAGGCCGGACCCCGACGTGACCCGGAAGGCGGAGTCGCCGAAGCCGCCGAAGTCCAAGACCCTGGACTACGACTACCAGGCCCAGACGACCTTCTACAACTGCGGTCCCGCCGCCGTCCGGCACGCCCTCAGCGCCGCCGGCGTCGCCCGCAGCCAGGACGCCCTCGGCGCCCAGCTGGGCACCGACGAGATGGGCACCGACTCCGCCGAGGACACCACCCGGGTGCTGAACGCGACGGTGAAGGGCGACCCGTATCGGACCCGGATGATCCCGGGCAGCGCCGCGACCCCGGCGCAGATGGACCGCCTCCAGGCCGACGTGGTCGCCGCCGTCGCCGGCGGCCGGGGTGTCGTGGTGAACGTCGCCGGCAGCGCCACGGACACCGAGGGGGGCTGGCACTCGTTCCCCGGCGGCCACTACGTCGCCGTCGTGGGCTACCAGGACGAGGGGCGGCTGGTGAAGATCGCCGACTCGGCGAACCCGGCGACCGCCTCGTACTGGATGTCCACCATCGCCCTGGCGAACTGGGCCGCCACCCGCGGCTACTCCGCCTGATCGACACCCGTCGGGCGTCGGCCCCCACCCGGGGCCGGCGCCCGATGTCGTCTCCGGGTCACGGCCCTCGCCGGGGCGGCCGGCGGGTGGCACACTGCGGGCCATGGTCGATGAATCGGGTGACCGGGACGGCCGGCGGGTCCTCCTGCTGCTGCACGGCATGGGCGCGACCGGCGACGTGTGGCTGCCCTGGGCGCCGCTGTTGGAGCGCCGGTGGCCGGGCCGGTGGCTGGCGCCCGACCTCGCCGGCCACGGGTGGTCGCCGCCGCTGCCGGCGTACTCGTTCGCCGGGCTGGCCGACCGGCTCGCCGCGGGGCTCACGGCGGGCGACCGGCTCGTCGTGCTGGGGCACTCCCTCGGCGGCGTGGTCGGGCTGGCGCTGGCCGCCCGCGCCGCGGGGCTGCCCGTCGACGCCGTGGTCGGGCTCGGCATCAAGGCCGTCTGGTCCCCGGCCGAGCTGGCCAGGGCCGGGGAACTGGCCGGCCGCCCGGTGGCCTGGTTCGCCGGCCGGGACGAGGCGGCCCGCCGCTACCTGCGGGTGGCCGGCCTGACGGGCCTCTTCGCGCCGGACCACCCGGTGGTCGAGGCCGGGCTGCGGCAGGTGGACGGCCGCTGGCGGCTGGCGATGGACCCGGCCGCGTTCGCGGTGGGCGAGCCGGACCTGCCCGCCCTGCTGGCGGCGACCGACGTGCCGGTGCTGCTGGCCCGCGGCGAGCACGACCCCATGGTCACCGACGCCCAGCTCAAGGAGTTGGGCGTACCGGTCGCCACCCTGCCCGGCCTGGGCCACAACGCCCACGTCGAGGACCCGGAGGCGGTCCTGGCCCTCGTCGACCCCTACCGCTGAGAGCCGCGCCGTCCCGGGCGGCGGGTCAGGCGCTGGGGGAGAGGGTCGCCTCGTCCGGCTCGACCGGCAGGTCGGCCCCGCCGGCGGCGCGTGGCACCGGCGGGTTCCAGCCCGCGTCGAGCTGCCGCCGGGCGGCGTCGAGGAACGCCTCGGCGTACGAGTCGGCGGGGAAGTCGCCCAGGTAGCGGGTCCGGGTGGCCCAGCGGGCCGAGGCCAGCGGGTCGGTGTCCAGCAGCGCGGTCAGCACCTCGTCGACGTTTGCCATGTCGTGGCGCAGCACGTATCCCGAGCCGGCCAGCGGGAAGCGCTCGGCGAACCGGTCGCCCTCGCCGCCCATGTCCGTCACCGCGTACGGCTTGCCCGAGTAGAGGTAGTCGGAGATCACCCCGGACACGTCGGAGACCAGCGCGTCCGAGCGGTTGGCGCACTCGGCCAGGGTCAGCTCGCGGGCGGCGGCGCCGAAGACGTGCGGCCGGCCGGTGCGGGCCCGGTCCGCGGCCAGCAGCTCGGTGAGCCGCCCCAGCTGCCGCGCCGAGGCCGGGTTCTGCGACGTGTAGGGGTGGGCCCGCAGGATCACCGTCGCGCCGCGCGCCAGCAGCCCGCGCAGCAGCGCCTCGGCCACCGGCAGGGAGCAGTAGTTGGCGTCCGCGTGGTGCCCCGTCCAGGTCGGCGTGTAGAGCACCGTCGGGTGCGGGAGGCCGCGCGCCGGCTCCGGCCGGACCTCGATCGACTCGACCTGCGGCCGGCCGACCACCACGAACTTCTCCGCCGGGATGTCGACGCCGGCGCGGGCGTACCGCTCGACGGCGGCCTGGCCGGCGACGAAGATCCGGTCGAAGATGGCCGAGACCGGGTTGGCGCTGGGCGCCTTGTCGCTGTCGCCGTGGTGCAGCTGGACGTGGGTCAGCTGGGTGAAGCGGATGCAGTGGCTGTTCTTCGCGCCGTGGTTGACGTAGAAGGCGACCCGCAGGCTGGGCACCAGCGCCTCGTCCATCGCCTTGAGCGTCGGGCAGTAGACGACGGGCGCGGTGGTGGCAGCGGCGACGGCGGGCAGGAACTCCGGCTCCCGCAGCATGACCAGGAACGGCCGGCCGATCCGCTCCAGGTAGGGCAGCCACATGGTGACCTGGTATTCCGAGCCGGGCGGGGCGGAGAAGTAGAGCAGGAACTCGGGCTGGTGGCGGCGCAGCGCCCGGGTGACCGGCGACCCGCCCGCCCCCGGCCGGAACCGGCGCCGGGCCAGGTCCAGCCCGACCGCCCCGGCGCCGGCGGCGACCAGCGCGACGGCGACCAGCGCGACCCAGGCCGGCAGGGTCGCCGCGGCGGCCGCCGCCACCACGGCG
>NZ_JBSGDY010000197.1:0-9590 GCF_053602615.1 Micromonospora sp. NPDC004336 | reverse complement strand
GCGGCGGCGGCGGCGGCGGCGGCGGCGGCGGCGGCTCAACGCGTGACGCGGTGGCGCGTCACGGGTTGTTCGGGTCCAGGTTGCGCTCGCGCAGCAGCGCGTCCAGCTTCGCCTCGATCCGCTCGTCGGACTCCCGCGACTGGGAGGAGCCCCAGTAGTAGAACAGGGCGAGGCCGGCCGCCTGCCAGATCAGCTGGAGAAACTCGGACTGCCAGTTCTCGAAGGTGGACGCGAGGAACTGCGGCAGGAACTCCGCCCAGGCGAAGGACTGGCCGTGCTGGCTCGCCTCGTTGCTCTGCACCGCCGCCTGGAAGACGAACTGGCCGATCCAGGAGACCAGGAACAGCGCCCCGGTCACCAACGCGAAGGCGTACGCCTTGGGCCACCTCGGCTTGCGGAACGGCGGACCCTCGGCCCGGCCGGGCGACCGCCGACCGTTGGACGTGGCTCCGGACGGACCCGTGTCGGAGGCCGTCCTGGTGATGTCGGCCATCGCGATCCCCCTCTCGATGAATCCCCTGGTGAGGCCAATGCCCCGGGCCGATCGCGTCGAAACGGCGGCCCGGCGTGGCGGCCCGGCACCACTCAGACGCTATTGCAAATTCGTGGCAACAAGGCCTGGACACCCTCGGTCGAGGTAACTAGCCTGATGCCCATGAGTCCTTACATCACGAATGTCGCCGCGTGGCAGGAGAGCTGGGACCGCCAGCAGGAGGCGTACCTGCCGGACCGCGAGCACCGGTTCACCGCCATGCTCGACGCCGTCGACGCCGTACACGACGGCGATCGGCTCCGGCTGCTCGACCTGGCCGGCGGCACGGGCAGCATCTCCGAGCGGGCACTGCGCCGCTTCCCCGACGCCGAGGTGACGCTCGTGGACCTCGACCCGGCGCTGCTCGCCCTCGCCCGCGCCTCCCTCCGCGACCGGGTCACGATCGTCACCGCGGACCTCGGCCGGCCCGACTGGCACACCGCGCTCCCCCACCGCGACTACGACGCCGTGCTGACCGCCACCGCGCTGCACTGGCTGCCGGCGGAGCGGCTCACCCTGCTCTATGCCGAGCTGCGTGACCTGCTGCGCCCCGGCGGGATCCTCGTCAACGCCGACCACATGCCGGACGACGCGCTGCCCCAGCTCACCAAGCGCCTGCTGGATCGGGCGCGCGACCGCCGGACGGCCCGGCACGCCGCCGGAGCCGCCCTGTCCTGGGCGGAGTGGTGGGAGCGGGCGGCGGGCGACCCGACGTTGCGCCCGCTCGTCGCGCAGCGGCACGCCATCTATCCCACCGGGCACAGCCCCGAGTGGACCCCGCCGGTGTCCTGGCACCTGTCCGCGCTGGCCGCCGCCGGCTTCGCGGAGGTGGGCACGGTGTGGCGGGGCGGCGCCGACGCCGCCGTCGCCGGCGTGCGCTGACGGCCGGGCCGGTTGGGCCGGTTACGGCTGGGTTGGCTCGCTGGGCCGGGTGCGGCTGGACCGGCTCGGCCGGGTCGGGCGCGGCCGGATCGGGCTGGGTCGGGCGCGGCCGGGTCGGGCCGGGGCCGGGTGGGGCCGGGGCCGGGCCGGCGCAACTGGCATCCACGCGGTGTCGAGCTGAGTCGTTTACGACATCACGGCGTAGCGGAGAGTCGGCCCGCTACGCATCATGGCGGCGCCGCGGGTAGTCAAACCGGCATCCGAGGCGGTTTCGAGCGCCCCAGGAAGTTGAATCGTTTACGACATCAGCTCGACAGCGTGCGGCGGACATGCCATCACCCCTGGCGTTCGGCGCTGCCTCTGACGTTCGATGTCCCCGCCGCTGGCTTTTTCGCTGCCCCTCGTCCTGCCACCGGCTTCCACCCTGGCGCCGCCATCGTCGCCGCCAACCGCGACTGCCGCCCCGTCGCCGCCCCGCCCCGTCGACACCCCGCGCCGCCGCGCCACCCCGCGCCGCCGCGACCCCGCCCCGATTCGGCGTTGGAACCACGCCAGGCGTAGCCTGACCCGGCTTCCCGTCCGACCGCCGCGGGCCGGGCCGCCGGGCAGGTCGATCCTGACCAGCCGACAGGCGCGATCGGGCCACGGAGATGCCCGGGCGCCCGCCGCGAGCGGCCACTAGGCTGACGAGCACGCACCGACGGTCCCCGCCCGTGGCACCCGGCGGGGAGGAGAGATGTCCGGATCGGACCCACGCGTCGACGCCGACGTCGACCTACGCGTACCCGCCGACCGGGGCGAGTTGGCCGCGCGCCCCGGGGCGGTGCTCGGTGCCGTCGCCGCCGGCGGCGCGCTCGGTGCCCTGGCCCGGGCCGGCCTCCAGCATGCATTCCCGCACGGCCCCACCGTCTTCCCCTGGGCCACCTTCGGCGTCAACCTGACCGGGTGCCTCCTGATCGGCGTCCTGATGGCGGCGCTCGACCGTGCCGGTGGCCGCCGTCCCCTGCTGCGCCCGTTCCTCGGGGTGGGGGTGCTCGGCGGCTACACGACCTTCTCGACGTACGCGGTGGACGTCCACCAAGCGCTGGGCGCCGGCGCCCCGGCCGTGGCCCTGGGCTACCTCGCCGCGACGCTTGCGGGTGCGCTGGTGGCGGTCTGGCTCGGCGACGCGCTCGCCGGCCGGCTGCTCGACGAGGCGATCGACCGGACGGACGACAGCGCGGCCGGCCCGACGGACGACGGGGGCGGGCGGTGACCGTGCTGCTGATCGCGCTCGGGGCCGCCGTCGGCGCGCCGCTGCGCTACCTCGCCGACCGGGCGGTGCAGGCACGGCTCGGCTCGGCCTTCCCGTGGGGCACCCTGACGGTCAACGTCGTCGGCTCGCTGCTGCTCGGGCTCCTGGTCGGGCTGCCGGTCGGTCCGGCCGCCGGTGCCCTGCTCGGCACCGGCTTCTGCGGGGCGCTGACCACGTACTCGACCTTCGGCTACGAGACGGTGCGGCTGGCCCGGCGGGGCCGACGGCTCCTCGCCCTCGCGAACGTGCTGGCCAGCGTGGCCGCCGGTCTCGCCGCCGCCGGCATCGGCTTCGCCCTGGCCCACACGCTGACCGGCTGACCCGGCCGACCCGCTGGCGCCGACCGACCACGCCGACCGAGCCCGCACGGGGCCGACCGAGCTCACCGGACTGCCCGGCGGGGGCGGTCGCACCGACGCCCCCGCCGGGCGGGTCAGGCGGGCGCGTCCGAGGAAGCCAGCGCGACCACCGGGCCGAGCACGAAGACGGCCGGCGGGCCGATCCCCTCCCGGGCCGCGACCGCGCCGATCTCGTCCAGCCGGGCCGTCACCGTGCGCTGCCCGGGATGGCCGGCGTCCTGTACGGCGAGGACGGGGGTCTCCGGGGCGCGGCCGTGTTCCACCAGCGCCGAGGCGATCTTGCCGACCGTGTCGACGGCCATCAGCAGCACCACGGTGCCCCGGGTCCGGCCCAGCGCCGCCCAGTCGACAAGCGAGTCCGGGTGCCCGGGCGGCAGGTGCCCGGAGACCACCGTGACGTCGTGCGCGACGCCCCGGTGGGTGACCGGCACGCCGGCCAGGGCGGCGGCGGCGACCGCGCTGGTCACGCCGGGGACGACGGTCACCTCCACGCCGGCCGCCGCGCAGGCCTGGACCTCCTCGTGGCCGCGCCCGAAGACGTACGGGTCGCCGCCCTTGAGCCGCACCACCCGCCGCCCGGCGCGGGCGTGCGCGACGAGGGCGGCGTTGATGGCGTCCTGCCCCATCGACGGTCCCCGGGGCACCTTGGCCGCGTCGACGACCTCCACCCCGGGGCGCAGCCCGGCGAGCAGCCCGCGCGGGGCGAGCCGGTCGACCACCACCACGTCCGCCGCGTCGAGCAGGGCCCTGCCCCGTACGGTGATCAGGTCCTCCGGTCCGGGCCCGCCACCGACCACCGCGACGTGCCCCCGGCGCGGCCCCCCGGCCTCGTGCCCGCGCCGCCCCTCGACCTGGCCGCGCCGGTCGTGATCATGGTCGTGCCGGGCGCGGCCGTGAGCGTGGGCGTGGGCATGGGTGTGGTGGTGATGGTGGCCGTGGCCGTCGACCGGGTCGTCGGGGTGGTCGTGCGGGGTCTGCGGCCGGCCGACCTTGTCGGCGAAGCCCGGCATCGACACCCGGTACGCGCAGGTGTCGCAGTTCATCCGGATGTCGCCACGCCGCGCCTCGGCGTGCCGTTCGAGCACGAGCTCGGCGAGGGCG
The DNA here is from genome assembly GCF_053602615.1 of Micromonospora sp. NPDC004336. NCBI lineage: Bacteria > Bacillati > Actinomycetota > Actinomycetes > Micromonosporales > Micromonosporaceae > Micromonospora > Micromonospora sp. NPDC004336. Next base: position 5,422 of record NZ_JBSGDY010000197.1, on the reverse strand, counting down.
TCGCAGTCGCCGATCAGGTCGGCCACCCGCACGTCCAGGTCGGGGTGGGCGGCGGCGAAGGCGGCCGACTGGGCGACGATCCGGTCGGGCAGCACCCCGGCGAAGAGGAAGTACGGCGCGACGACGATCCGCCGCGCGCCGAGCCGGCGCAGCCGGTCCAGCACCGCCGGCACCGACGGCTCGGCCAGCGAGACGAAGCCCGGCTCGACGCCGGCGTAGCCGCGCCCCTCCCAGAGCAGCCGGGCTACCTTGGCCACCTCGGCGTTGGCGTCCGGGTCGGTGGAGCCGCGCCCGATCAGCGCCACCCAGGTGCCGGCCCGGTCGGCGCCGGCCAGCGCGGCGTCGACGCGCTGCTCCAGGGCGGTGTGCAGCAGCGGGTGCGGGCCCAGCGGCCGGCCGTAGGCGTAGCTCAGCCCGGGGTGGCGGTCCCGCTCGCGGGCCAGCGCGGCCGGGATGTCGCCCTTGCCGTGCCCGGCGGCGGTCAGCACCAGCGGCAGCGCCACCAGCGACCGGTGGCCCCGGTCGACGAGCGCGCCCACCGCGTCGGTCAGCGGCGGCCGGGACAACTCGATGAAGCCGCCCTCGACGTCGCCGACGGCACCGGCCGCGCGCCGGCGGACCCGCTCGACGAACGCGACGAACTGGTCGACCCCGGCCGCGCTGCGCGTGCCGTGCCCGACGATGACCAGAGCGGTCACTGCTCCTCCTCCACGTACAGCAGGGCGTTGAGGGCGGCGGCGGCGACCGCCGAGCCGCCCTTCTCGCCCCGGTTGGACACCCCGGGCAGGCCGCTGGCCCGCAGCGCCGCCTTCGACTCGGCGGCGCCCACGAAGCCCACCGGCAGCCCGACGACCAGCGCCGGCCGGGCGTCCAGGGTGATCAGTTCCTCCAGCGCGGTCGGGGCGCAGCCGACCACCCACACCGCGCCCGGACCGACCCGGTCCAGGGCGATCCGGACCGCCGCCGCCGACCGGGTGACGCCCGCCGCGCGGGCCAGTTCGGCGGCGGCCGGCTCGGCGACCGGGCAGACGGTCTGGCGACCGGTGATGCCGGCGGCCACCATCGCCACGTCGGTCACCACCGGCGCGCCGGCGCGCAGGGCGGCCAGCCCGCCGACCAGGGCCGCCTCGTCGCAGACCAGGTCGGTGACGTAGTCGAGGTCGGCGCTGGCGTGCACCACCCGCTCGGTGACGGCCCGGGTCAGCGGCGGCAGGTGCGCCAGGTCGACCCGGGAACGCAGGATCCGGTACGACTCCCGCTCGATGGGGTGCACGACCCGGGTCACGGCCGTACCGTCCCGGCGCCGTAGCGCTCGTCGTAGCGGCGCAGCTTCCACAGCGCCACGGCACCGCCCCAGGCGAGCACGAAGAGGGCCACCACGGCGTACCCGAGCTGCTCGAAGTGGCCGGCGATCCCCGCGTACCCGGACAGCGCCGTCACGCCGAGGTGGTCGACCAGCAGGCCGGCGGCGTAGACGCTGGCGACCAGGCCGCCGACCAGCACGGTCACCGCCGTGGTGGCCAGGTTGTAGTAGAGCCGCCGGGCCGGGTGCCGGTACGCCCACGAGTAGGCGCGGCTCATCAGCAGGCTGTCGGCGGTGTCCATCGCGGACATCCCGGCGGCGAAGAGCAGCGGCAGGGTGAGCAGGGCGAGCACGGGCAGCCCGCCGGCGGCGGCGGTGCTGGCCGACAGGGCGAGCAGGGTCACCTCGCTGGCCGTCTCCAGACCCAGGCCGAAGAGGAACCCGACCGGCGCCATGTGCCAGGAGGAGCGCACCAGCGCGCGGGCGCGGGAGCCGAGCACGCGCTGCACCAGGCCCCGGTTGAGCAGGTGCAGGTCCAGCTCCCGCTCGTCGAGGTCGCCGTGGCGCAGCCGCCGCCACAGCCGCGCCAGGCCGGCCAGCACCGCCGCGTTGAGCGCCGCGACCAGGGCGAGGAACAGCGTGGCGGTGAGGACGGCCACGGTGGCGCCCACCTCGCGGGCCTCGGCGAGCCCGGGGCCGGTGAGGTTCGCCGAGGCGAGGCCGACCACCAGGGCCAGCAGCAGCACCACCCCGCTGTGCCCGAGGGCGAAGAAGAAGCCGACGCCGACCGGGCGCCGCCCGCGCAGCAGCATCAGCCGGGTGGTGTCGTCGATCGCCGCGATGTGGTCGGCGTCGAAGGCGTGCCGCACGCCCAGCAGGTAGGCCAGCGTGCCGGCCCCGGCGAGGCCGCCGGCGGCGGCGGGCTGGTCGTTCCAGTACAGGTAGAGGCTCCAGCCGGCGACGTGCAGCACGGCGACGGCGAGCACGATGCCGCCGAGGCGCAGCCGTTCGGCGCGGCTCCACCGGCCGGCCGGGGGTGCGGTGCTGACCGCGGTCGTACTCATCGGCTTCCTCCACGTTGGTCGGGTCCGGTGACGCGGATCGCGTCGACCGGGCAGATCTCCAGGCACTCCAGGCAGCCGGTGCAGCGGTCGTCGCGGACGGCGAGGCCGCCGGGCACCGGCCGGATGGCGTGCGTCGGGCAGGTGAGCAGGCAGGCGCCGCAGCCCTGGCAGGCGCCGATGGTCACCGCCGCCACCGGTACCCCCGCGGGGTGACCATCCGGCCGGCGACGATCCGGGTCTGGCTGCTGCCCACCACCACGACGCTGTACATGTCGACCAGCGCCGGGTCGAGGTCGGCCAGGGTGGCCAGGTGCACCCGCTCGCCGGGTCGGCTGGCGTTGCGCACCACCCCGACCGGGGTGTCCGGCGGCCGGTGGGCGGCGAAGACCGCCAGCGCCGCGCCGAGCTGCCAGTCGCGGGCGCGGCTGCGCGGGTTGTAGAGCAGCGCCACGAAGTCGCCCTCGGCGGCGGCGGCCACCCGGCGGGCGATGACCTCCCACGGGGTGTGCAGGTCGGACAGGCTCAGGTAGGCGTGGTCGTGGCCGAGCGGCGCGCCGAGCAGGGCGCCGGCGGCCAGCGCTGCGGTAACCCCGGGCACGCCGACCACGTCGATCCGCTCGTCGGCGTGTTCCAGGGCGGGGCTGGCCATCGCGTACACGCCGGCGTCGCCCGAGCCGACCAGCGCCACGGCGTGACCGGCGACGGCCTCGGCGACGGCGGCGCGGGCCCGTTCCTCCTCGGCGCCGAGCCCGCTGGTCAGCACCCGGGTGCCGGGGCGCAGCAGGTCGCGCACCTGCTCGACGTACTGGTCGAGGCCGACGACCACGGCGGCGCGGCGCAGCTCGGTCACCGCGCGGGCGGTGCGCAGGTCGGGCGCGCCCGGACCGAGGCCGACGATCGCCAGCCGGCCGCGCGGGGCGTGCCGGGCCACCGCCACGGTGGCCATCGCCGTCGCGGTCTTCGGCACCAGCAGCTCCGCGTCGCCGCCGAGCAGCGCCGCCGCCTCGGCGACGCTGGGGGTGCCGACGGCGGCGCGGACCACCTCGCTGGGGTGCGGCACGTCGACGGCCGCCAGCTCCGTCGCCGGATGCGTCACCAGGGGTACGCCGAGCGCGTCGGCGGTCGACCGGATGCCCGCCTCGTCGGCCTTGATGTCGGCGCTGGCGAGGTGCCGCAGGCTGGCCGGGCTGAGGCCCGCTTCGGCGAGCACCCGGTCCAGCAGGCCGCGCACCTCGGCGGCGGGTACGCCCCGGCTGGCCCCCACCCCGGCGACCAGCGACGGGGGCCGCAACACGGCGGTACGGTCGTCGAGCGGCACGATCCGGTCGGTGACCAGCAGCCGGTACCCGCCGCCGGCCGCCTCCCCGGGCCCGGCCGGGCCGGCCGGCGCACCGGGCCCGGCCTGGCCGGCCGCCGCACCGGACCCGGCCGGGCCGGCCGGCGCACCGGGGCCGTGCGGGGCGGCCGGCGGGGCCGGGTCGGCGGGTGCGACCGGCGTCGGGGCGGGGCGCACGTTGTCGGGCAGCGCGGGCAGCGGCCAGGCGGCGTCGGCGACCAGCGTGACCCGGTCGCCGTCGAGGATGGCGCGGCCGACGGCGGCGACCGCGCCCTCGACGGGCCAGCCGAGGGTGTCCAGGCCGGGCAGGCCGACGGCGTCGCTGGCGGTGGTGATCACCGGCCGCGCGTCGAGCGCCGCCCCGACCCGCCCGGCCAGGTCGTTGGCGCCCCCGGCGTGCCCGCCGAGGAGCGCGACCGCGTGCCGGGCGGCCTCGTCGACCACCACCACGGCCGGGTCGGTGTGCTTGTCGCCGAGCAGCGGCGCGAGGATGCGCACCACCGCCCCGGTGGCCAGGAACGCCACCACCGCGTCGCACCCGGTCCAGGCGGCGCGCAGCGCGTCCGCGACGGTGTCCGCCGTGACGAGGCGGGCGTGCGGCCAGGCGTCGGCGAGGACGCGGGCGTGCCGCCGCCCGGCGGCGGTGGCGGCGACCAGGCCGATCCGGGTCGGCCGGTCCGTGGCGGTGGGTGGGTGGTTCACGGGCGCTCCCCGGTGAGGACGACCACCGGGTTGGTGGCCGCGAGTCGGATGGATCCGCCGGGCAGGTCGGCGAGGCGGGCGCCGGAGAGCTGGACGCCCTCCACGGCGTAGCCGGCGGCGCGCAGCAGCCCGACCGCCGGGGCGACGCGGTCGACGGCGGCAAGGGTGACCACCACCCGCTCCGGCCGGCGGTGCGTCACGGCGGCGAGCACGTCGGCGCCGCCGCCGCCGACGAAGACGGCGTCCGGGTCGGGCAGCCCGGCCAGCGCGGCGGGGGCGGCGCCGACGACCAGCCGGACGTCGACGCCGTGCCGGGCGGCGTTGGCGCGCACCGGCGCCGCCGGGTCGCGTTCGACGGCGACCACGGCCGCCCCGAGCAGCGCGCACTCGATGCCGACCGAGCCGCTGCCCGCGCCGACGTCCCAGACCAGCCGGCCGAGGCGGGGCCGCAGCCGGGCGACGGCGAGGGCGCGTACCTCCGACTTGGTGATCATGGAGTCGCGGTGCGCGTAGGCGGACTCGGGCAGCGCCCACCCGCCGGCCGGCGCGGCGGCCGGCTGGTTGTCCGACCGCATCCCGGCCGCGCCCGGCTCGCCGGCGAGGCTGAGCAGCACGTGCGGGTCGTCCCAGTGGCCGGCGGCGGCCTGCTCGGGGGTGGTCTCGGTGAGCCGTTCGGCGTCGGTGCCGAGGTGCTCGGCGACGACCAGCCGGCGGGTCCAGCCGACCAGGCCGGCGCCCAGCTCGGCGGCGCCGGCCCCGGGTGCGGTGAGCACCGCCACGGCGGGCAGCGCGCGGCAGGCGTTCAGCGCGGGTCGCGGGTCACGGCCGTGCGCGGTGACGACGGCCGCGCCGTCCCAGGGCAGCCCGGCGCGGGCGAACGCGGCGGCGACGCTGGAGACCGCCGGCAGCACCCGCAGCGGCAGCCCCGCCGCCCGCAGCCGCCGGACGACGCCGAACAGCCCGGGATCCCCGCTGGCCAGCACGACGGCGGGCACCCCGGCGGCGACGGCGGCGGCC
>NZ_JBSGDY010000196.1:0-9607 GCF_053602615.1 Micromonospora sp. NPDC004336 | reverse complement strand
GCTGCCTGGGTGCCGCCTTCGGCTGCGGCTGCTGCCTGGGTGCCGCCTTCGGCTGCGGCTGCTGCCTGGGTGCCGCCTTCGGATCTTGGCAGGGGAGCGCCCCTGGAGGGGCCGTCTCCTGCCAAGATTCCCGGCGCGCCGTCCGGTGTCGTGCTGCTGACCGACCGGTGGCAGGCGCGGCGACCGTTGGCCGAGGTCGTGGCGGGGGCGGTGGCCGGGGGAGTGCGGTGGGTGGTGCTGCGGGAGAAGGACCTGCCCCGCGCCGAGCGCGCCGCCCTCGCCGCCGACCTGCGCGCGATCCTCGCCGACGCGGGCGGCACGCTGATCGTCGCCGGCCCCGACCCGCTCGGCGGCGACGCCGTGCACCTGCCCTCCGCCGGCCCGTACCCGCCGCCGCGCCTCGGCCTGGTCGGCCGCTCCTGCCACGACCGGGCGGAGCTGGCGCGACTGAGCACGGAGGACTACGCCACCCTCTCGCCCGTCTACCCGACCAGCACCAAGCCCGGCTACGGTCCGCCGCTGCGCCCGGACGGGCTCGGCGCGCTGATCGCGGTCAGCCCCGTGCCGGTACTGGCGCTCGGCGGAGTGCGGGGCCCGGACCAGGTGGCCGCCTGCGTCGAGGCCGGAGCCGTCGGCGTGGCGGTGCTCGGCGCGATCATGCGCGCCCACGACCCCGAGACGGCAGCAGCCACCCTCACCGCAGCGGCCCGCACGCACGGTCGGCCGCAGCCCTCAGGCGCGACGGACGCACCGCCCTCGACGGTCGCCGGCGTGCAGGCCGGGCGCGGGCGCCCGTACGTCACCACGGAAGAGGAACGATGACCCCGACGACCGTGCTCACCATCGCCGGCTCCGACTCCGGCGCCGGTGCCGGCATCCAGGCGGACCTCAAGGTCTTCGCGGCCCTCGGCGCGTACGGCACCAGTGTGCTCACCGCCGTCACCGCGCAGAACACGCGCGGCGTCGACGCCGTCCTGCCGCTGCCGCCCCGGACGGTCACCGAGCAACTCGACAGCGTGCTCGCCGACTTCACGGTCCGGGCCGCCAAGACGGGCATGCTCGGCACCCCGGCGATCGCCGACGCGGTCGCCGACGCGGCGAGGGACGGCCGGCTGCCGCACCTCGTCGTCGATCCGGTGCTCGTCGCCACCAGCGGGCACCGGCTGGGCGTGGTCGCCGCGGTCGAGCGGCTGCTGCCGTACGCCCGGGTGGCGACGCCGAACTGCGCGGAGGCCGCGGCCATCACCGGGCGTCCGGTGACCACGGTCGAGGAGATGGTGGCCGCCGCCGAGGCGCTCGCGGCCGGCGGGCCGGAGCACGTGGTGGTGACCGGCGGCGACGTGGACTCCGGCGGCGAGGCGGTCGACGTGCTGCACGGCGGCGGGACCACCACGCTGCTCCGCGCGCCCCGGGTCGCCACCCGGCACAACCACGGCACGGGCTGCTCGTTCTCGGCGGCGATCGCCGTGCGGCTGGCCCTCGGCGACCCGGTGCCGGCGGCGGTCGGCGCCGCCAAGGAGTACGTCTTCCGCGCGCTGACCGGCGCGCGGGACTGGGAACTGGGCGCGGGACGCGGCCCGCTGGACCACTTCGGCTGGTCCGCTTGATCACCAGGGAGGCTGTCGTGCAGGCACGTCGAAAGGTCTACGTGGAGGGATCCCGGCCGGACGTCCGGGTGCCCTTCGCCGAGGTGGAACTGACCGGCGGCAACCCGCCGCTGCGGCTCTACGACACCTCCGGGCCCGGCTCCGACCCGGAGGTGGGGCTGCCGCCGCTGCGCGGGTCGTGGATCGCCGAGCGCGGGGACGTGGCCCCGGTCCGGGGCGCGGGCACGCCGCTCGCCGGCGTCGACGGGCGGCGTCCCACCCAGCTCGCGTACGCGCGGGCCGGCGTGGTGACGCCGGAGATGGAGTTCGTGGCGATCCGGGAGGGCATGGCGCCGGAGTTCGTCCGGGACGAGATCGCCGCCGGGCGGGCGGTGCTGCCGCTCAACGTCAACCACCCCGAGTGCGAGCCGGCGATCATCGGCACGGCGTTCCTGGTGAAGGTGAACGCCAACATCGGCACCTCGGCCGTCACCTCGTCGGTCGCCGAGGAGGTGGAGAAGCTGACCTGGGCGACCCGGTGGGGCGCGGACACCGTGATGGACCTGTCGACGGGCAGGCGGATCCACGAGACGCGCGAGGCGATCGTGCGGAACTCGCCGGTGCCGATCGGCACCGTGCCGATCTACCAGGCGCTGGAGAAGGTCGGCGGCGACCCGGTGAAGCTGAGCTGGGAGGTGTTCCGGGAGACCGTGGTCGAGCAGGCCGAGCAGGGCGTCGACTACATGACGGTGCACGCCGGGGTGCTGCTGCCGTACGTGCCGCTGGCGGTCGACCGGGTCACCGGGATCGTGTCGCGGGGCGGCTCGATCATGGCGGCCTGGTGCCTGGCGCACCACGAGGAGAACTTCCTCTACACCAACTTCCGGGAGCTGTGCGAGATCCTGGCGCGCTACGACGTGACGTTTTCGCTCGGCGACGGGCTGCGCCCCGGCTCGATCGCGGACGCCAACGACGAGGCGCAGTTCGCCGAGCTGCGCACCCTGGGCGAGCTGACGAGGATCGCCTGGGAGTACGACGTCCAGGTGATGATCGAGGGCCCCGGTCACGTGCCGATGCACAAGATCAAGGAGAACGTGGACCTCCAGCAGGAGTGGTGCCACGAGGCGCCGTTCTACACCCTCGGCCCGCTGACCACGGACATCGCCCCCGCGTACGACCACATCACGTCGGCGATCGGGGCCGCGATGATCGGCATGTTCGGCACCGCCATGCTCTGCTACGTGACCCCGAAGGAGCACCTCGGGCTGCCGGACCGCGACGACGTTAAGGCCGGCGTGATCGCGTACAAGATCGCGGCGCACGCGGCCGACCTGGCCAAGGGGCACCCCGGCGCGCAGGCGTGGGACGACGCGCTGTCCAAGGCGCGGTTCGAGTTCCGCTGGGAAGACCAGTTCAACCTGTCGCTGGACCCGGAGACGGCGCGCTCGTACCACGACGCGACGCTGCCGGCGGAGCCGGCGAAGACCGCCCACTTCTGCTCGATGTGCGGCCCGAAGTTCTGCTCCATGAAGATCACCCAGGAGCTGAAGGAGTACGCGGCGCGCGGCATGAAGGACAAGTCGGCGGAGTTCGTCTCCTCGGGCGGCCGGGTCTACCTGCCGCTGGCCTGACCGGGCAGCGGCGGCCGGACCGGGGCCTGCCGGCGCGACCGGCAGGCCCGTACCGCCGGGGTGGGCCGCCGCGCGGGCCGGTGGTGCGGCGTACCGGACCCGGCCGGCGTCGTACTGTCGGGCCGGTCGTGGTGTGGCCGGTCGGGTCGGTCGGCGCCGCGCGGGCCGGTTCGGCGACCGGCGTCGGTTCCCTCGGGGTCAGTCGCGGTGGTGGCGGCCGGTGGAGCGCAACGACCGCCGGCCGCTCTCCTGCTCGGGCTCGTTGTCGGCGAGCGGCCTGCCCAGCCCGGCGACCCAGTCCACGTACTCCTCGTCCTGCGCCGGCAACGGCTCGGGCTCCCGGTCCGCGGCGGCGTCCTCGACCCGGGACCGGTTACGCCGGAAGAGTCCCAGCCGTCCCCGGATCCCGCCGCCGGACTGGTCGGCCGCGCCGGCCGGCGCGTCGTCCTCGGCCGGTGCCCGGGGTGCTTCGGTGGCCGCCGTGCCGGTGTCGGGGGCGGCGTCGACCGGTGCCGGCGCGGGGCCGCCGCGTCGGGCGGTGGCGAGGGCGTCCCAGTTCGCCGCCCGCGCCATGTCGGGCACCGGGGCCAGGTGCCGGGGGCGGGGCGCCGGATCGGGCGTCGGCTCGGCGTCGGCCGGGCGGGTCGCGTCGGCGGTGCTGTCCGTTCCGACCCGGGGCGACGCCGGCCACGCCGAGGCGGGCCGCCAGGCCGGTCGGAGCGCGGCGGGCGGTTCGCCGGGCGTGGCACCGTCGACGGGGAAGAGCGGTGTCGGGCGCGCGTCGGCGTCGTCCGTCTCCGGCCCGCCGTGGCCGTCCCCGGGCGCGGTGCCGTTGTCCCGGGGCTCCGGGAGCGCGGGACCGCCGTCCGTCTCCGGCCCGCCCCGGCCGTCCCCGGGCGGGGTGCCGCGCTCGTCGGGCAGGCCACGGTCCGCCGTGGGGGAGCCGGTGGTGGGCGCGGGATCGGGGCTGTCCGCCGAGGCGGTGGCCGGCTGCCGCGTCGCGCGGGTCTTGCGGGCACGGCGGGGCTTGGGCGCGCTCGGGGCGGCCGGTTGCCCGGCCCGCTCGTCGGCGGCCGGTGGCTGCCCGCCGGTCCCTGCCGTGGCCGGTGCCGGCCCGCCGTCGGGGGTGGCCGGTGCCGGCCCGTCCGCGTCGGGGGCGGGCGCCGGCTCGGCGGCCCCGGGCGTGACTCGCCGCCGCCCGTCGGCCTGCGGCGCGATCGGGTGCTGGCCCCCGGCGTCCGGCGTGATCGAGGGCTGGCCGTCGGCGTCCGGCGCGGCCGAGCGTTGGCCGTCGGCGCTCGGCGTGGCCGAGGGCTGGCCGTCGGCGTCCGGCGGGGTCGACGGCTGGCCGCCGATGTCCAGGGTCGCCGGGGCCTGGTTGGCGACGCCCGGGCGGAGCAGGGCGTCGTCCCGGCCGCCGGGCACCCCGGCCTCGACCGGGACCGACGACCCGGCCGCCGGTCGCGCCCCATCCGTGGCGGGTACTCCGGCCGGTCGGGCCCCGTCCGTCGCGGCGGGCTCTCCGGCCGGTCCGGCCGGGTCCGTGGCGGCGGCCGGTCCGGTCGCGTCCGTCGCGGTCGGCGGTGCCGCCGGGCTGGTCGCGTCCGTGGCGGCGGGTGTCGTCGACGCGGTGCTGCCGCCGACGGGCCAGTCCCAGTGTGCCGGGGCGGTCCGGGGCGACCGGTCGTCGTCGGCGTCGGCGGAGCCCGCACCCGCGGGCCGGCCGGTGGTGGCGAGCCCCGCGTCGGCCAGGTCGACCGTCGCCGGCTCGCCGGCGCCGGCCGGCTGCGGGGCGTGCGGCAGCGCGGGGCCGGCGGGCAGCGGGCGCAGGATGTCGGTCGGCTCGATGGCGTCGGTCGGGGCGGTGCGCGTGACGAGCGGCCAGCGCAGCAGCGTGGCGGCGGCCGAGCCGAGCGCGCCGGCGGCCACCGCGAGCAACGCCGCGTAGTAGGGCGTGAGCTGGTAGCGGTCGGCCGTGTCGCCGGGGCCGGCGGTCAGGTAGGCGAACGCCACCAGCACCGGACCCGCCACCCCCGTCGCGCCGCTGACCAGCGGCGGGTGGCCGCGCCAGCGGGCGAGCCCGCCGGTCGCCGCGCCGGCGAGCAACGCCACCAGGGGCAGGATCACCAGGGCCAGCCGCTGGGCCGCGCCGGCGTCGAGCCAGGTGGGCTCCAGCACCCCGAGGCGTACGGTGGGCAGCTGCCCGGTCGAGGCCAGCGACGGCGCCACCGACAGCAGCGCCAGCAGCCAGACGACGCCCGCGACCGCCGCCATGTTCCAGCCGACCGGCGGCTGGAGGAGTACGGCGAGCGCGGCGCCCGCGCCGGCTAGCGCCCCGAGGACCGCGCAGATGCCGACGGCCCAGACCGGGTCGACCGAGACGAGTTCGGCGGCCCGGGCGGGCTGCATGCAGAGCGGCGCGACGACGGTGGCGCCCAGCGCGGCCGCGCCGGCGACGGCGAGGTGGCGGCCGGTACTCGCCGGCAACCCGTCGCGGCGGGCCAGGCGCTCGGTGAGCACCGCGCCGACCACGGCGGCGTTCGCCGCGAACCAGCCTGCCCAGACGAGCTGGGCCGGCCACTGGTTGACGGTGGCGCCGGTGAAGGCGCCGGTGAGCCGGACGATGCCGAAGCCGAACGCGATGCCGAGCTGACCGGCCCCGGCCAGCAGGCTCACCCCGAGCGCCGTGAGCAGCAGTCTGCCCCAGGTCCGATAGGCCATGTCCGGCACGTTACGCACCTGTTGGGCAGGTCGCCACCGGCGCGCCGCGAGCGGGCCGCCCCGCCCGGCCAGCGGTTACTTCAGCTCGACCAGCCGCGCGAGGTACGTGGTGTCGCCGACGTTGGTGAGCATGTGCACGGCGCCCGGGTCCCGGTAGACCACGCCACCGGTCGGCTCGTCGGCGTCGATCGTGGTGCCGTCGATCGTCTGCACGACGTTCTTCGCGCCCTGGACCGCCACCACGAGGTACGGGTGGTCGTGCCGGTGCAGCGGCTGCCGCTCGCCCGGTTCGAGCCGGATGTGCCACACCCGGACCCGGTCGTTCTCGTACACGATCTCCTGGCCCACCGGGCCGAGTTCGGGCTGTGTGTCGGTCATGGGGTTCCGTCCAGTCGGGGAAGCACCTCGGCGGCGATGAGTTCCAGGTGGTCGAGGTCGGCGAGGTCGATCAGCCGCAGGTGCACCCGGGTGGCGCCGATCGCGGCGAACTCGCCGATCCGGTCGACGAGCTGCGCGGGCGAGCCGACCACCGGGTCCTCCGGCGGCAGCGCGCTCTTCACGTGCAGCGGGGCGGCCCGGCGCTGCGCCTCGGCGTCGGTGCGGCCGATCGCGACCACGATCCCGGCGGAGAACGTCAGCGGGGCGCGCCCCGACTCCGTCCGGCCGGCCCGGTCGCAGGCCTCCCGCACCCGCGCGTACGCCTCGGCGGTCTCCTCGACGGTCTTGAACGGCATGTTGAACTCGTCGGCGTACCGGGCGGCGAGTTCGGGGGTGCGCTTCGGGCCGCGCCCGCCGACGATGATCGGTGGTCCGGGCACCTGCACCGGCTTCGGCAGGGCCGGGGCGTCGACCAGCCGGTAGTGGTCGCCGGTGAAGCTGTACGTCTCGCCGGGCGGGGTCCGCCACAGCCCGGTGATGATCTCGAGCTGCTCGGCCAGCCGGTCGAAGCGCTCGCCGACGCGGGGGAACGGGATGCCGTACGAGGTGTGCTCCCGCTCGTACCAGCCGGCGCCGATGCCCAGCTCGACCCGGCCGCCGCTCATCTGGTCGACCTGGGCCACCATCACCGCGAGCGGGCCGGGCAGTCGGAAGGTGGCGGAGGTGACCAGGGTGCCGAGCCGGATCCGGGTGGTCTCGCGGGCCAGCGCGGCCAGCGTCAGCCAGGCGTCGGTGGGGCCGGGCAGCCCGGGCTCGTCGCCCATCGCCTGGTAGTGGTCGGCGCGGAGGAAGCCCTCGAAGCCGCCGGCCTCGACCAGCCGGGCGAAGCGGAGCTGGTCGTCGTAGCTCGCGCCCCGGTGTGGCTCCGTGAAGACGGTGACCCGCATGCTCATCGTCCTTCCGCGCCGGCCGTCGCCGGCAGGTCCCGCTCCATGAGGAGTTCGTGCAGTTCGGCGCTGACCCGGGCGACGTCCGCCAGGTGCTCGGTGCGGCCGAGGGTGCGCGGCCGGGGGATGTCCACGTCGACCACCTTGCGGATCCGGCCGGGGCGCGGGCTGAGCACGACCACCCGGTCGGCCAGCAGCACCGCCTCGTCGATCGAGTGGGTGACGAAGACGACGGTGGCCTTGGACTCCATGTGCACCCGCTGGAGCTCGCCGGAGAGTTCCTCCCGGGTGAGCGCGTCGAGGGCGGAGAACGGCTCGTCCATCAGCATCACCCGGGGCTCGCCGATCAGCGACCGGCACAGCGAGACCCGCTGCTGCATGCCGCCGGAGAGCTCGTGCGGCAGCCGCTTCTCGAAGCCGGCGAGCCCGGCGAGGTCCAGCAGCTGCCGGGCCCGCTCGCGGTGCTTCGCCCGCTTCCAGCCGAAGATCTCCACCGGGAGCAGGACGTTGTCCAGCACGCTGCGCCAGGGGAGCAGGGCCGGCCGCTGGAAGAGCATGGCGATGTCGGGGCGGGGCTTGGTGATCGGTGTGCCGGCCACGGTGATCTCGCCGCTGGTCACCGGCAGGAGGCCGGCGATCAGGCGCAGCATGGTGGACTTGCCGCACCCCGAGCGGCCGAGCACCGCCAGGAACTCGCCGTCGGCGACGTGCAGGTCGATGCCGCGCAGCGCCTCCACCCGGCCGCTGCGGCCGTCGAAGGTGCGGGACACCCCGGACAGGCGGATCATCTCCGGCGGCCTCCTGAGTCGGCAATCAGTGGTCGCGGCACAGGGTAGCCCCGCTCCGGGCAGGAGCACCGTCCGGGGTGGATCAGACCCGCACGTCCGCAGTGGAGCGCGGCGCCGGCGGGAGTTGTTTCCGTAACGCAATCCGATACGCCTGGCACCGCAAAGGTCGTTTTCTCGTACGCTGTGCCCGCTAAGAGTCCCCTCACGACGGTGGCGCCGGCCTCACCCCTCCGGTCGGCCCGCCTGACAACCCCCTCCGGCGGCGGCGCGCCGCTCCGGTCGGAAAGGACATGGTGTTCTGATGAGAAGGCTGACCCGTACGGTCGCCGCGGCCGCGCTGGCCACCGCCCTCGCCCTGGTCTCCGCGTGCAGCGGCGGCTCGGACTCCGGCGACGACGCCAAGGGCGGCAACGGCGGGGCGCTGGAGAAGGTGACCTACCTCACCTCGTTCGGCAACTTCGGCCGTGACTCCTACGCCTGGGTGGCGAAGGAGAAGGGCTTCTTCAAGGAGGCCGGGTTCGACGTCGACATCAAGCCGGGCCAGGGCACCGGCATGGTGATCCAGACGATCGTCGGCGGGCAGGCCGACTTCGGCCCGATCGACCTCACCGGTGGGCTGCTCCAGCTCGGCAACGGCCAGGCCAAGGACTTCGTCGCGGTCGCCGCCATCCAGCAGCGCACCATGGCCGCCATCGCGACCGTCGAGGGCAAGGGCATCGCGTCGCCGAAGGACCTGGAGGGCAAGAAGCTCGCCGACACCCCCACCTCCGTCGTCCGCAACCTCTTCCCGACGTACGCCCGGCTGGCCGGCGTGGACGCGAGCAAGGTGACCTGGGTCAACGGCGACGCGCAGGCCCTGATGGGCACGCTCGCCGCCGGCACGGTGGACGGCATCGGCCAGTTCGTCGTCGGTCAGCCGACCATCGAGGCGGTGACCAAGAAGAAGGCCGTCCTGCTGCCGTACAGCAACGTGATGCAGGACCTCTACGGCAACGTGCTGATCACCTCCTCCAAGATCGCCAAGGAGAAGCCGGAGATGGTCAAGCGCTTCACCGCGGCCCTGATGAAGGGCCTCGAGTACTCGCTGGCCAACCCGCAGGAGGCGGGCGACATCCTGAAGAAGAACGTCGACGCCGCCAACCCGGCCGCGGCCGCCGCCGAGCTCCAGCTGATGGCCGCCTACGTGCGCTCCAGCAACTCCGGCACCCAGCTGGGCGCGCTGGACAACGGCCGGGTGGCCAAGAGCATCGCCATCCTGCAGGGCGCGGGCCAGCTCAAGCAGAACATCGCCCCCGAACAGATCATCGACTTCAGCCTCGCGCCGAAGGCCTGATCGACGCCGACCAGCCGCGGGGGTGCGGTCCGCCGGGACGACCGGTGGGCCGCACCCCCGCCGCGTGCCGGCTCCGGCCGGCAAGGAGAGGAGAACTTGTGACGGAGACGACCGGTACCCGCGCCGGCGGCGCCGGGGCGGAGCGCGAGACCGGCGATGGAGCCCACCATCGAGCAGTACAACAAGGTGCGGGCGCAGCTGAAGGTCAACCGCAAGAAGTCGG
>NZ_JBSGDY010000195.1:0-9769 GCF_053602615.1 Micromonospora sp. NPDC004336 | reverse complement strand
CCAACCTGCTGGTGCAGAAGCTGGCGGCCAGCCTCACCGAGAAGCAGCTCAGGCCGCGCCGTTGACGGTGACCAGGCCCGGTGCCGGGTTGGCGCCGCCGCCGGTCACCGCGTTGAAGCCGAAGGTCACCGTGCCGCCGGGGGCGATCCGGGCGTTGTACGACTCGTTCTTCGCGGTGACCGTGGCCCCCGTCTGGGTCACCTTCGCCAGCCACGCCTCGCGTACCTTCTGGTCGCCGGTGAAGGCGAAGCGGGCCGTCCAGCCGTCGACGGTGCTGGTGCCGGTGTTGCGGATGGTCACCTGTGCGGTGAATCCGGTGCCGCCCTGCCAGGCGCCGTAGTTGGTGTACGTGGCGGAGCAGGTGGGCGCGGGCACCGCCGCCGAGTCGCCCTGGTCGGCCAGGAACGAGGCGAGCCAGGCCAGCGCCGAGTTCCAGTTGATCGCCACCTCGTTGGTCGCGTACGAGTTGATGTCGTCGACGTAGCAGAACATCGGCTTGCAGCCGGCGAGCAGCTTGGCGGCGAACGGGTCCTGGAGGGCGGCGTTCGGGCCGCCGGCCAGCGAGCCGGCGGGCGGCTTCGGCAGGTCCGGGTCGAGCTGGTGGCCGAAGATCCGGCTGTGCTGGTTCTCGGCGGCGTGTTCGCCCCACCCGGTCACGTACGAGATGTTCAGCGCGTTGCGGCCGAGGATGTAGTCCATCGCCCGCACCGCCCCGTCCCGGTACTTCGCCTCCCGGGTCAGGTCGAAGGCGGTGGCGAGCACGACCGCGTTGTTGATGACGTTGCTGTTGCCGCCCCAGAAGTAGCTGTCCGGGTCGCCGGGCATCGGCAGCCCGTACGCCTGCCGGGCCGCCTCGGCGAGGTGGGCGTCGGCGGCGGCGGTGACCGAGGCGCGGACGCGGGCCAGGTCGGCGGCCGGCAGCCCGTTCGGCACGGTGGCCAGGTCGAGCCGGCCCAGGGCGGCGACGCCCTGCCAGCCGAAGCCGCGCGGGTCGAACACGTTGCCGGTGTGGTGCGGCGAGGCGGTCAGGTCCGCCAGGTACGGCTGCTCGCCGGTGGTCAGGTAGAGCTCGGCGGCAGCCCAGTAGAACTCGTCGGTGACGTTCGTGTCGTCGTACGCGCCGCCGCCGGTGCTGTCGGCGGGGCTGGCGTACCGCGTCGGGTTGGCCTTCGCGGCGGCATAGGCCGTCTTCGCCGCCGTGCCGCAGCGCTTCGCGAAGGCCGCGTCGTAGGGGGCGAAGAGCCGCGCGCACTGGGCGGCGACGGCGGCCAGGTTGAGCGTGGCGGCGGTGGACGGCGGGTGCAGCTCGCGCTGCTCGGGGTCGTCGTGCGGGGCGAGCGGCAGCCCGGTCCAGTTCCGGTCGTGGATCTTGTGGTGGGCCATCCCGGCGAGCGGCTTGCCGGCCGGCACCTGCATGCGCAGCAGGAACTCCAGCTCCCAGCGGGCCTCGTCGAGGACGTCCGGCACGCCGTTGCCGCGCTCGGGCACCCGCAGCGTGTTGTCGCCGAGAGCGGCGCCGTGCCCGGCGGTGGGGGCCGTGCGGGTCCGCTCGAAGGTGTTCAGCAGCTGGTAGGTGGCGATGCCGCCGTTGACGACGTACTTGCCGTGGTCGCCGGCGTCGTACCAGCCGCCGCGCACGTCCAGGGAGTAGTCGCAGACGCCCGGCTGGCAGGGCACGTTTGTGTCGCCCTTGTTGGGTGCCACGTCGAGGTGCCCGGCCGGGCGGGCGTACTCGGCGCCGATCAGGTCGCCGTCGATGGCGATGCCGCTGCGCTGGGCGTAGAAGAACTGGAGCGAGTCGGCGCGCAGCCGGTCGTAGAGGGTGCCGGAGATGTCGAAGGGGTGGCTGGTCTCGCCGTCGACGGTCAGGGTGAGCCCCGCCCCCGGCGTCCGGTACGCCGAGAAGTCGAGCGTCTGCACGTTCTGCCCGGAGGCGGCGTCGACGCCGCGCGGGGTGGTGGTGCCGCTGGCCAGGACCGCGCCGGCGGCGGAGCGGAGCTGCCAGGGCAGGGCCTCGGTCGCCGAGGTCACCACGGTGGCGTTCTTCGGCCCGCCGGGCAGGTAGCCGACCTGGTTGACCCGCACCCGGGGCCCGGTGTCGGGCACGTACGGCGCGGGCGGGTTGCCGCCGCGCAGCGAGACGTCGTCGAGGCAGACGGTCTGCTCGGCCGCGCTGCCGCCGACCTGGAAGATCAGCTGGGCGGCCGGGTTCGCCTCGGGCACCGTGAACGTCTTCTCGAAGCGCTGGGCGGTGCCGCCGGCGGTGGCGTCGACGCTGGCGTACGTGGTGTAGGGGGCGGTGCCCAGCTGCAGGACGGCCTTGACGGCGGTGCCGGGGGTGGCGGAGACGTCGAAGCCGAGCGTGTACTCGGCGCCGGCGACCAGCGGCACGCCGTCCTGGCCGATGCCGGCGTCCCACGGGTTGGCGAGGCCGCCCGGCACGGTGGCGCAGAGCCGGCCGTCGGTGACGGCGAGCGGGCCGGTGCCGTAGGAGAACCAGGGGGACACGCCGGCGCTGAAGTCGCCGTTGTCGATCTGTTCGGGGGCGTCGGGGGGCGGCTCGGCGAGCGCCGCGCCGGCGGTGGCGGTGGCGCCGGCCAGGGCGAGGGTGGTCGCGGCGGCCAGCAGCGCGAGGCGGCGTCGGGATGACGTCACGGGTGGTTCCTTCCGGACGGCTGCGGGGGACGGTGGTGTGGCGGTGGCACGGTGACGGAACCCTGGGAGCGCTCCCAGGTGTCGCCCCGATGTTCCCAGCGCCGCCGGCCCCTGTCAATCGAAACGGCTGGATGGGTGGCGGCGTCCGCCGGGTGGGCCATCGGAGCCCGGCGTCGCGCCGACGGCGGCGGGGCGCAGTGAGATTCGCCGCGCGACGCGCCGAGGTCCTGATCTCCTAGAGACAACTGCGCCCTCGGCCTGGCAGGCTGCCACCCATGACCCTGAAGCTGCGTTCCGTGGGAACGAGCGACCGTGGGCTGATCCGCAGTGGGAACCAGGACGCCCTGCACGCCGGCACCTGGCTCGTCGCCGTCGCCGACGGCATGGGCGGGATGGCGGCCGGCGACCTGGCCAGCGCGATCGCCATCGACGCGGTCGCTCCGCTGGACGTGGAGACCCCGGAGGACGCGCTGGTGGCCGCGCTGCAGAGCGGCATCGAGGTGGCCACCACGCGGATCCGCCAGGCGGTCGCCGAGGATCCGGAGCGGCAGGGCATGGGCACCACCCTCACCGCCCTGCTCTTCGCCCGGACGGGCAGCTGCCTGGCCCTCGCCCACGTCGGCGACTCCCGTGCCTACCTCTACCGCGAAGGCGTGCTCAAGCAGATCACCCGGGACGACACGTTCGTGCAGCTGCTCGTCGACCAGGGGGTGATCACGCCCGACCAGGCCAGCAGCCACCCCCGCCGGGCCGTCGTCACCCAGGCGTTGCAGGGCGACGAGGTCTCCCCGGCGTACGCGACGATGGTGCCCTGGCCCGGCGACCGCTGGCTGCTGTGCAGCGACGGCCTGTCCAACGTGGTCCGCCCGGACACGCTCGCCGAGGTGCTCGCCGAGCACCCCGACCGCGCGGAGTGCGCCCGCAGGCTGATCGACCTGGCGCTGCGGGCCGGCGGGCCCGACAACGTCACGGTGGTCGTCGCCGACGTCGTGGAGGAGTGACCGGGCGTCCGCGTTGGGCCGGCCGGCGCACGCGGGCCACGGGCGTCGTCGACGGCGGCGTCCCCGCCCGGCTCAGCGGCGGCGCGGCGTGGCGTGCCGGGTGGGCGCGGCGGTGGTCGGGTCCGCCGGCCACGGATGGCGCGGATAGCGCCCGCGCAGCTCCGCCCGCACCTGCGGGTAGCCGGTGCGCCAGAAGGACGCCAGGTCGGCGGTGACCGCCACCGGGCGGCCGGCCGGGGAGAGCAGGTGCAGCAGCACCGGCACCCGGCCGTCGGCGACGCGGGGCGCGTCCCGCCAGCCGAACGTCTCCTGGAGCTTCACCGCGAGCACCGGCGCCGCCGGGTCGGCGTAGTCGACCCGGATCCGCGACCCGCTCGGCACGGTGATCCGCTCCGGGGCGACCTCGTCGAGTCGGGCCGCCAGCGCCCACGGCAGCAGCCGGCGCAGGGCGCCCGCGACGTCGGCCCGGGCCAGGTCGGCGCGGCGGCGGGCGGCGGCCAGCTCCGGGCCCAGCCAGGCGGGCGCGTCGGCGAGCAGCGCCTCGTCGCCCACGTCGGGCCAGTCGCCGGCCAGCGCGTGCCGGCAGAACGCCAGCCGCTCGCGCAGGGCCCGGGCCGCCGGGGTCCAGGTGAGCAGCCCCAGGCCGGTACGGCGCAGGCCGGTCAGCAGGGCCGCCGCCACCTCCCCGGCGCCGGGCCGGACCGGCCGCTCGGCCAGCTCGATCGCGCCCAGCCGGACCACCTCGCGGGCCACCACGTCCTCGCCGGACCAGCCGACCTCCCGTCCGGCGCGCAGCAGCGGCCCGCCCGCCTCCCGGGCGGTCGCCTCGTCGAGCGGGGTCGCCAGCCGCACCCGGGCGGCCGGCGCGCCGGGGGCGCGGTCCGCGACCGCCACCGCGAGCCACTCGGCGCCCGCCAGCCCCGACCCGGGCGCCAGCTCCGCCGCGGTCCCGCCGCTCATGAGGTACGCCGAGCCGCCCGGCCGCCGCGCCCGGGCCAGCCGCTCGGGGTGGGCCAGCCCCACAAGCAGCCCGGCGGCCAGGTCGTCGGTCAGGTGGTCGCTGCCGGGCCGCCTCGCCACCGTGGCGGGAGCCTCGGGCAGGGCGGCGCGCAGCCGGCGTACCTCCGCTCGCCAGCGCGCGGTGGCGCCCGGGTCCGCGCCCGCGCGCAGCCGGCGCCAGGCGGCGGTCAGGTCGTCGCCCGGCCCGGCGACCGTGTCCTCGGCGAGCAGCGCCACGACCTCGGCCGCCCGGTCCGCGCCCACCCGGGGCGCCCCGTCGAGCAGCGCCCGGGCCAGCCGGGGATGCGCGCCGACGGCGGCGATCGCCCGCCCCCGGTCGGTGATCCGGCCGTCCGGGTCGACCGCGCCCAGCGTGGTGAGGGCGTCCCGGGCCACCGTCATGCCCGCCGCCGGGGGCGGATCCGGCAGGGCCAGCCCGGCGCCGTCCGGCGATCCCCAGGCGGCCAGCTCCAGGGCGAAGCCGGTCAGGTCGGCGGTGGCGATCTCCGGCTCCGGCTGCGCGGCCAGCCGCTCGTGGGTGGCCGCCGACCAGCAGCGGTAGACGTGCCCGGGCGCCTCGCGGCCGGCCCGGCCGGCCCGTTGGGTCGCCGCCGCCCGGGAGACGGCGACGGTGACCAGCGCGCCCAGGCCACGGGACAGGTCCGTCCGGGCCACCCGGGACAGCCCGGCGTCCACCACCACCCGGACGCCCGGCACGGTCAGGCTGCTCTCCGCCACCGACGTCGCCAGCACCACGCGCCGCCGCTCGCCGGGGCGCAGCGCGGCGTCCTGCTCGGCGGCGCGCTGGCGGCCGTGCAGGGCGAGGAGCGCGATCGCGTCCCGCAGGTCGGCCAGGCGGCCCGCGACGGCCGCGATCTCGCCGGCCCCGGGCAGGAAGACGAGTACGTCGCCGTCACGCTCGCGCAGCGCCCGGCGCACCGTCGCCGCGACGTGGTCGAGCAGGCCCCGGTCGACGGGCCCGGCGCCGGGCGCGGGCACCGGCCGCGGCGGCGGCGCCCAGATCCGGGTCACCGGGTGCAGGGCCGAGGACGCCCGGACGACCGGCGCGGGAGCGTCCGCGCCGCCGAGCAGCGCGGCGAACCGGTCCGCCTCGGGGGTGGCCGACATCGCCAGCAGCCACAGGTCGGGGCGGAGCGCCGCCCGGGCCTCGACGGCGAAGGCGAGCGCCAGGTCGGCGTCGAGGTGCCGCTCGTGGCACTCGTCGAGCAGCACCGCGCCCGTGCCGGCCAGCTCGGGGTCGCGGTGCAGCCGGCGTACCAGCAGGCCGGTGGTGACGACCTCCACCCGGGTCCGCGGACCGGCCCGGCGCTCGCCGCGTACGGCGTAGCCGACCCGCTCGCCGACCGGCTCGCCGAGCAGCGCGGCCATCCGGCGCGCCGCCGCGCGGGCGGCCACCCGGCGCGGCTGGGCCACCAGCACCCGCCCGCCGACCTCGTCGGCCACGGCCAGCGGGGCGAGGGTGGTCTTGCCGGTGCCCGGCGGGGCCACCAGCACCCCGGCGCCGGCGGCGCGCAGCGCGGCGACCAGCCGGGGCAGCACCGGCCGCACGGGCAGGTCGAGGGGCACGTCCGAGAGCACGGCCCAGTCTCGCACCGCCCGCCGGGGCTCAGCCGGGGCGTACCCCGTCGACGCCGGCGACGAAGGCCCGCCAGGCCGGCGCCGGGAACGCCAGCACCGGCCCCTGCCGGTCCTTGCTGTCCCGGACGGCGATCCGCCCGTCGACGCCGGCGACCTCCACGCAGTTGCCGTTGCCCACGCTGCGGGTGCTGGTGTGCCACCGGGCCCGGGTCAGGTCGAGCGCGCTCATCGTGGTACCCCCGTCTTGTGCGGCGCGCCGCGTCAGCGGTCACGCAAAGTGACGAGAAGCTTCCGTAAGGCGCGCCAAAGACGCCGCCGGACCGAGCGCCAACCGGCACAGCTCCTCGTGCACAAGGCTATACCCGCGCACGTGGCCGGCCTCCTCCAGAGCCAGCCCCATCGTGAGGTTTTCCAGGTAAACCACGGCCGCGTCGGCGGCGTCGGCGAACGTCAGGACGACGTACGGGGCGTTCATCGCCGGGTGCCCGCCGGCCGAGAACGGAAGTACCAGCAGTGTCACGTTCGGTAGTTGAGCAAGCTTCGCGAGGTGGGCCATCTGATCGGCCATCACGGCGTTGCCGCCGACCGGCCGGCAGAGGACCGCCTCGTTGAGCACCACCGACAACTCGACCGGATTGCCGCGGTGCAGCACGTTCTGCCGGTGCAGCCGCGCGGCGACCTTGCGTTCGATGCCGTCCTCGCCGGCGGTGCGCCGGAAGACCTCCCGCGCGTACGCCTCGGTCTGCAGCAGCCCGGGCACCGCCTCGGCCTCGTACGTCCGCAGTGTCGCCGCCTCCGCCTCCAGTCCGACGTAGAACTCGAACCACTCCGGGAGCACGTCGCTGTAGTGCTGCCACCAGCCGCGCTGTTGCGCCCCGCGCGCTATCTCGATGAGTGCCTCGGCGTCCGCCCCGGTCACCTCGTACAGGGCGAGGGCGGCCCGGACGTCGCGCGGCTTGATGCCGATCTGGGCGTTCTCGATGCGGGACAGGTTGCTCTTGGACATGTCCAGTTGCCGGGCGGCGACGTCCAGGGTCATGCCGGCGCGCTCGCGCAACTGGCGCAGTTCCCGGGCGATGCGGCGTCGGCGGACGGTGGGGCTCGCGGTCACCCTCCGAGTCTGTCACGCCAAGATCCGCAGGTGGCGCGAGCACGGAGTGCAACTTTCGTTTGTGGGAGTTGCGTTGCAGTGGTGGCCGGTGCATCCTTGCCCGGTTGCGATCACTGTGGACAGACCCGCGCGGGAGGGCCGCTTGCTCATCGCCGACGAGTTCTTCCTGATCGCCCACAACGACAGCCGGGGCAGGGCGAAGCTGCACCCGGCGGC
Source organism: Micromonospora sp. NPDC004336 (assembly GCF_053602615.1). Classification (NCBI taxonomy): domain Bacteria; kingdom Bacillati; phylum Actinomycetota; class Actinomycetes; order Micromonosporales; family Micromonosporaceae; genus Micromonospora; species Micromonospora sp. NPDC004336. The sequence goes on along the minus strand of NZ_JBSGDY010000195.1, from coordinate 2,188 downwards.
GACCGGCCTCGGCCTCGCCGGTGGGCTGCTCGGTGAGCTGGTCCTCCGTGGACACGTCACCGTCTCGGCGGGGGCGGTCGCGGTCGTCGACCGGCGACCACCCGCGGACGCGCTGGCGCACACCGTGCTCGACCAGATGGTCGGCGAGTCGCAGCACCAGGCGGTCCGCACCTGGCTGAGCTTCCTCGCGCAGACCGCCGTCACCTCGGTGGGGGAGCGGCTGGCCCGGGCGGGCGTGCTGCGCCGGCAGGAGAGCCGGCGCCTGCTGCGTACCACCGTCAGCTACGTGCCGGTCGACCTCAACGCGGCCGCCTGGCCGGCCACCCGGCTGCGGGCCCTGCTGGAGCGGCCGGAGCCGCCGGGCGTGCCCGACGCGGTCCTGCTCGGCCTGGTCGCCGCCGCCGGGCTGACCCGCGAGGTGATGTGGAGCGCCGGCCCCCGGGCACACCGCCGGCTGGGCGTGCTCGTCCCCGCCCTGCCCGCGCCGCTGCGGGAACTCGTCGCGCACACCGAGGCCGCGGTCGGCGCGGCGGTGCTGCGCGGCACCGGCTGACCCGCACCCGACCCTCCTCCCCGAACCGGAGTCGCGCATGTCGACGCCCACGCTCGACCGACCGAGCAACGTCTCCGAGTCGCTGGCCCGCGGCCGGCTCGGCGTGCCCTCGGTGCTCTTCTTCGTCCTCTCCGCCGCCGCGCCGCTGACCGTGGTGGCCGGCGTCGTCACCACGGGGTACGGGATCGTCGGCGTGCTCGGCATCCCGCTGGCGTTCCTGGCGGTGGCCGCGGTGTTCGCCCTCTTCTCCGTCGGGTACGTCGCGATGGCGCGGCGCATGACCAACGCCGGCCTGTTGTACGCGTACGTCGCGCGGGGGCTGGGCCGGCCGGCCGGCGTCGGCGCCGCCTGGGTGGCCCTGATCGCCTACAACGCGCTCCAGGTGGGGCTCTACGGCGCCGTCGGCGCGGCCGCCGGGCCGGTGCTGGGCCGGCTGTTCGGGGTGGCCCCGGCGTGGTGGCTGGTGGCGCTGGTCGCCTGGGCGACGGTCGCCGTGCTGGGCCTGCTCCGGATCGACCTCAACGGCCTGGTGCTGGCGGCGCTGCTGGTCGCCGAGCTGGTGGTGATCGTCGTCTTCGACGTCGGGCAGCTCGCCCACCCCGCCGGCGGGCAGGTCGACGTCGCCGCCCTGTCCCCGGAGAACCTGCTCGTGCCCGGCGTCGGCGCGGTGCTGGTGCTGGCCGTCCTCGGCTTCGTCGGCTTCGAGTCGGCGGTGGTGTTCAGCGAGGAGAGCAGGGACCCGCGGCGTACGGTGCCGCTGGCCACCTACCTCTCGATCGCGATCATCGCCGCGATCTACGCGCTGTCGTCGTGGAGCATGACCGTCGCCGTCGGGCCGGACCGCATCGCCGCCGAGGCGGGGGAGCGGGGCGTCGGGTTTATCTTCGACCTGGCCGCGTCCCACCTCGGGAGCACCGCCGTCACCGTCGGCCAGGCGCTCTTCCTCACCTCGGTGCTCGCCGCGATGGTCTCCTTCCACAACACCGCCGCCCGGTACACCTTCGCGCTCGGCCGCGAGCGGGTGCTGCCGGCGGTGTTCGGGCAGACCTCGCCGCGCACCGGCGCGCCCCGGGCGGCGTCGCTCGCGCAGAGCGCGCTCGGGCTCGCGGTGATCGTGCTCTACGCGCTGGGCGGCGGGGATCCGGTGGTGCGGCTCTTCTACCAGGTGGGCACGGCGGGCGGCTTCGGGGTGCTGCTGCTGATCGCGACCACCTCGGTCGCGGTGGTCGCCTTCTTCGCCCGGGCCCGCGCCGGGGAGTCGCCGTGGCGCGCCGCCCTCGCCCCGGGACTGGCGGCCGTCGCCCTGTTCGTGGTCGTCGCGCTCGCGGTGGTGAACTTCGCCGACCTGCTCGGGGTGGCGCCCGACTCGCCGCTGCGCTGGGCCGCCCCCGTGGGTTACCCGGTCGCCGCGCTGCTCGGCGTCCTCTGGGCGCTGGTGCTGCGCCGCCGCCCCGCCACGTACGCCCGGATCGGCCTGGGCGCGGAGAGCGCGGCGGTGGTCCTGCCGGCCGGCCCCGCCGGCGCCCCGGCCCGGGCGGCGCGGACAACCGGATGGACGACGACCTGGGCCGCATCGTGCTGGAGGGCGGCGGCGGCGGGCAGATGACCGAGTCGTACGAGCTGGCCATGTACTTC